>NZ_JBEOSP010000063.1:0-38275 GCF_040303105.1 Kitasatospora sp. NPDC096128
CGCACCCCCCCACGTGGGGGGCGGCGGGGGGGCGGGTGGGGGCCGCGGGCGGCCGGGTTCTTGCGGGGCCCCCCACGGGGGTGTGGGGGGGCGGGCCCCTCTTCACGCGTCGTCGCCGATCAGTCGGCGCTGAACTCGTCGACCTTGTACGGGCGGCTGCCCTGCGCCTCGGACTTGATGATCGAGGTGCGGTTCTTGAAGAAGCGGTCGGCGTCCAGGTCGTGCTCCTGGAGGAACTCCAGGGTGGCGGTGTGCACCGCGTTGAGCACCGGGACGGAGGCGTTGAGCGCGTTGTCGACCATGGAGCGGTTGTTCC
This sequence comes from Kitasatospora sp. NPDC096128, assembly GCF_040303105.1. NCBI lineage: Bacteria > Bacillati > Actinomycetota > Actinomycetes > Kitasatosporales > Streptomycetaceae > Kitasatospora > Kitasatospora sp. NPDC096128. Next base: position 317 of record NZ_JBEOSP010000063.1, read on the forward strand.
AGGCGGTGCCGACCCAGGAGTGCCGCAGCCCGAAGGGCTCGGGCAGCCCGATGCCGCCGCCGAGCCAGCCGAGCAGGCCGGGCATCCGGTGGAAGGGGGCGCGGACGGCCTGGCGGACCACCTCGTCGTTGTCGATCAGGGGGAGCTTGACGGTGCGCTCCTCCCAGAACTTCACCGTCTTGGCGACCGACTTCTCCTTGTCCTTGGGCTTGTCGAAGAAGACGCCCTTGACCGGGCCGAGCGCGTACCCGGCCACCGAGATGCTGAGCACGTTGGCGAGCAGGGTCACCGTCACGGTGAAGGTGATGATCAGCTTGCCGTCGTGGGTGATGAACTGGGTGGCCAGGTAGTGCCGGGGGCCGCCGGGGAAGGTCTGCTTGTCGGCGAGGCTCTGCACGGCGAAGTCGCGCATCCGCTCGCCGTCCATGTCGGCGCCGCTGGGGCGGCTGATCTCGTCGGCGCCCTCGCTGACGTCGAAGACCGCCCACTGCTTGATGGCGACGTTGGGGATGCCGCTGTTGGCGACGTGGCTGACGCCGAGGCCCTTGAGGTGGGCGGAGATCCGGCGGACCAGGTCCCAGGGGTGGAAGGCGCGGAAGTCCGCGTGGCCCTCGGCGGGGTGGAGGGTGTCGGCCAGGCGCCACTCGCCCCAGCGGCGGCCGGCGCCCAGGATGCCCTTGGGACCGGCGTAGTGGTGGACGTTGGTGTCCTGCTCGGCGTCCAGCCGGCCGAGCTTGTCGCGCAGGTCGTTGGCCTTCTTGTCCAGGTCGTCGCGGGGGACGGCCTTGGCGACGGTGGCGGCGACGGCGCTGCCCTCGACCAGGGCCTGCCAGCGGCCGCGCAGGTCGGTGGCGGAGCGTTCGACGATCCGGCGGGCGAGGTACCAGCCGAGCACCGGGGCGATCATGGTGATCCGCAGGTAGATGCCGAGGAAGCCGGCCGCCGGGGGGCGGAGCAGCAGGAAGCCGGCCAGGACGGCGGCCGCGATCAGGGCGAGGGCGCCGTAGGTGTCGGCCCCCCGGGCGTTGTCCCGCTTGAGCCAGGCGCGGAGTTGGAAGGCGCCGAGCCAGATCAGGGTGCCGGGGAGGAAGAGCAGGCCGGTGATGACGGTGACGGTGCTGAGTTGACGGTCGCGGGCGTGGCGGAGTTCCTCGGCGGCCAGGCAGTGTTCGACGACCTGGCGGGTGTCGACGCCGAAGGAGGGGACGAGGGGTTTGCGGTCGCCGCCGAGGGCGCGGGAGATCAGGGCCTTGCTGAAGGCCTCGCCGAGGTTGGGGCGGAAGAGCGCGAAGCGGCCCTTCTTCTCCTTGGTTTCGGTGACGTCCTTGACGAAGTCCTTGATCTCGCCGTCGCGGTAGGCGGCGGAGGAGAGCGCCTGGGTGACGGCCGTCTGCGGGCCGGCGTCGGTCCGGGGTATCTGCGCACCCGGGGTCATGTCGAGTGTGGCCACGGTGGCGTCTGCTCCTCCCCTTGTCAGCGGCAGGTTACCGTGCGGTGGCGCCCCTGCGCGGATGATCGTCTGAAGTACCGTCACGAACCGGTGCGTTCCGGCCGCACTCGGGCCTGAGGGGCATGATGCCCAGCTTCGGCCGGGTCGATACCCGCCCGGGCCGACGGTGTGGGGGTGGAGGAGGATGGAGGGTGAAGACGATGAAGGGGGTTGTCGTGAAGGATCCGGTGCTGGTCTTCGACGGGGACTGCGCGTTCTGTTCGTCCTGCGTGCGGTGGGGGGAGGAGTACCTGCGGCAGACGCTGGCCTCGGGGGGCTGGGAGTCGGTGCCGTTCCAGTTCGCGGACCTGGCGGAGCTGGACGCGCTGGCGGGCGGCCTCGGCGAGGTGTCGGCCGAGCGGGCCGGGCGCGAGGTGCTCTGGGTGACGCCCGCGGGCCGGGTGTACGGGGGCGCGCAGGCGGTGGCGCGGTTGTTGATGCGCACGGGGGGCGCGTGGGCGTACCTGGGCGCGCTGTTGACCTTGCCGCCGGTGCGCCCGGTGGCGGGCGTGGTGTACCGCTGGGTGTCCCGCAACCGGCACCGGATGCCGGGGGGTACGGCGGCGTGCGCGCTGCCGAACCGGAAGCCCGCTCAGTCGGTGTAGCGCTCGGCCAGGGCGGCGGGCATGGGTTCGTGGCGCAGGTGGGCGCGGGAGAACTCGGCGGTGCCGTGGGTGAGGGAGCGCAGGTCGACCGGGTAGCGGACGAGTTCGAGTTCGGGGACCTCCGCGCGCAGCAGGGTCAGCCCCTGGCCGCCGGTCTCGGTGCCGAGGACGCGGCCGCGGCGCGCGGAGAGGTCGCCGAGGACGGCGCCGAGGTACTCGTCGGGCAGCAGGACGCTGACGGCGGCGACAGGTTCGAGCAGTCGGATGACGGCGTGCTCGGCGGCATCGCGCAGGGCGAGGGCGGCGGCGTTCTGGAAGGCTCCGTCGGAGGAGTCGACGGAGTGCGCCTTGCCGTCGGTGAGGGTGACCCGGACGTCGACGAGCGGGTGGCCGGTGGCGACGCCCTTGGCGAGTTGGGCGCGGACGCCCTTCTCGACGGAGGGGATGAAGTGCTTGGGGACGGCGCCGCCGACGACGTGTTCCTGGAACTCGAAGCCGGAGCCGGCCGGGAGGGGTTCGACCTCCAGGTCGCAGATGGCGTACTGGCCGTGGCCGCCGGACTGTTTGACGAGCCGTCCGTGGCCGACGGCGGCGGTGCCGAAGGTCTCGCGCAGGGCGACCTTGGGTTCGACGGTGTCGACGTGGACGCCGTGGCGGGTGCGCAGCCGGTCGAGGACGACCTCGGCGTGGGCCTCGCCGGTGCACCAGAGGACGAGCTGGTGGGTGTCGGGGTTCTGTTCGAGCCGTAGCGCGGGGTCCTCGGCGGTGAGCCGGGTGAGGGCCTGGGAGAGCTTGTCGTCGTCGGCCTTGCTGTGCGCTTCGACGGCGATCGGCAGCAGGGGCTCGGGAAGGGTCCAGCCGTCGAGTTCGACCGGGTGGCCGGGGTCGTGGACGGTGTCGCCGGCCCGGGCCGTGGTGAGCTTGGCGGCGCAGACGAGGTCTCCGGCGACGGCGTGCGGGACGGGGCGCTGGAGCTTCCCGAAGGGGCTGGAGAGGCCGGTGACGCGTTCGTCGCCGTTCTGGTCGGCGGTGTGGGCGGGGCCGACGAGGTGGATCCGGCTGTCGGGGCGCAGGGTGCCGGCGTAGAGGCGCAGCAGGCTGATCCGGCCGACGTAGGCGTCTCCGGTCACGCGGACGACCTGGGCGGCGAGCGGGGCGTCGGGGTCGCAGTCGGGGGCGGGGCGGGTGCGTTCGGTGGGGTTCGGGAAGGTGTGGGCGATCAGGTCGAGGAGTTCGGCGGCGCCGAGGCCGTTGTCGCTGGTGGGGACGGCGGGGTGGAGGGTGCAGTCGAGGACTTCGCGGCGCATTCCGGCTTCGAGGGCGTCGGCGTCGAGGGGGTCGCCGGAGAGGTAGCGCTCCATGAGGGTGTCGTCCTGGCCGGAGATGGCTTCGACGAGGCTGTCGTGGGCGGGGCCGGTGTCGGGCAGGGGGGTGGCGTCGCCGTAGGTGTCGCCGGTGAGGAGGTCGACGCTGCCGTCGGGGCGCCCGTCGTGGAGGACGGGCAGGAAGAGCGGGCGCAGGGAGTCCGGGCCCAGGTCGAAGGCGTCGTGACAGCTGGTGAGGATGGCGTCGAAGTCGGTGCGGGCGAGGTCGAGTTTGGCGACGGCGATGGCGCGGGGGATGCCTTCGGCGGAGCATTCGCGCCAGAGGGCGCGGGTGGGGGCGGTGACCGGGTCGGTGGCGGAGACGACGAAGACGGCGGCGTCGGCGGCGTGCAGGGCCGCGCGCAGGTCGGCGGCGAAGTCGGGGTGGCCGGGCGGGTCGATCAGGTTGATCTTGACGCCCTTCCATTCGAGGGGGAGCAGCGAGAGCTGGACGGAGCGCTGCTGCTGGTGCTCGATGGGCTCGTGGTCGGAGACGGTGGTGCCGTCGGTGACACGGCCGGCGCGGCCGGTGGCGCCGGCGGCGAGGGCGAGGGATTCGGCGAGGGTGGTCTTGCCCACACCGGCGGAGCCGACGAGGACGACGTTGCGCAGGTCCGTGGGGCCGGTGACGGCGGGCGCCTGGCCGGCTCGTGCGGTGCTGCGGTCGGGCATCGGGGTCTCCTCCCGTCGCGCCGAGGCTTGTCCTTGGAAGTCTAGGGTCGGGATCCGACGGGCGCGTGTCGGTCGGGGGCCCTGGCCGGGGGTGCCGTCCGGCGGTGCGTGCGACGGAGGGTGTCCCGGGCGTGGCTACGATGGGTGGCGCCGGGCGGGCTCATTCGTCCGGCCGTCTGCCGCGTCCGCTGCGCCAGGCGGGTACCTGGGAGATCGGAGCGGCTGGGAAGGCCATGCTCAACAAATACGCGCGTGCCTTCTTCACACGTGTTCTGACCCCGTTCGCCGCGTTCCTGATCCGGCTGGGCGTGAGCCCGGACGCCGTGACGCTGATCGGTACCGCCGGTTCGGTGGCCGGTGCGCTGGTGTTCTTCCCGCGCGGGGAGTTCTTCTGGGGCACCATCACGATCACGCTGTTCATCTTCTCGGACCTGGTGGACGGGAACATGGCCCGTCAGCTGGGCCGGACCAGCAAGTGGGGTGCCTTCCTGGACTCCACGCTGGACCGGGTCGCGGATGCCGCGATCTTCGGCGGTCTGGCGATGTGGTACGCGGGCAAGGGCGACAACAACCTGCTGTGCGCGGTGGCGATCTTCTGCCTGGCCAGTGGCCTGGTGGTGTCGTACACCAAGGCGCGGGCGGAGAGCCAGGGCCTGCCGTGTGACGTGTCGGGGCTGGTGGAGCGGGCCGAACGGCTGGTGATCAGCCTGGTGGCGGCCGGGGTCGCCGGTCTGCACACCTTCGGGGTGCCGTACGTGGAGTGGCTGCTGCCGGTGGCGCTGTGGCTGGTGGCCGCGGGCAGCCTGGTGACGGTGGTCCAGCGGATGGTGACCGTGCGCCGTGAGGCGTTCGAGGCCGACCGAGCGGCGGCCGGGAGCTGATGGGGGGCGTCCTGCGGTGACGGACCGACTGGTGTACTGGGCGTACGCGCTGGGCTGGGCGGTGCTGAAGCACCTGCCGGAGCCGGTGGCGCGGTGGCTGTTCGACCGGCTGGCGGACCAGGCCTGGCGTCGCCGCGGGCCGCGGGTGCGGCAGCTGGAGGCGAACCTGCGCCGGGTTCGTCCGGGTTTGCACGAGGCGGCGCTGCGGCGGTTGTCGCGGGCCGGGATGCGGTCGTACCTGCGGTACTGGATGGAGTCCTTCCGGCTGCCGGTGTGGAGCCGGGAGCGGATCCTCCGGGACGTGCAGGTGGACGGCTACGAGCACCTGCGGGAGGTGCTGGAGTCCGGGCGGGGCGCGGTGGTGGCGCTGCCGCACATGGGCAACTGGGACCTGGCGGGCACCTGGATAGCACAGCTGGGCCACCCGTTCACGACGGTCGCGGAGCGGTTGAAGCCGGAGCGGCTGTTCGACCGGTTCGTCGAGTTCCGGGAGGGCCAGGGCATGGAGGTCCTGGCGCTGACCGGCGGCGGGGTGAACGTGATCGGCACGCTGGCGCGGCGGCTGCGCGAGGGCAAGCTGGTGTGCCTGGTGGGGGACCGGGACCTCTCGGAGGCGGGCATCGAGGTGTCCTTCTTCGGTGAGGCGACCCGGATGCCGGCCGGCCCGGCGGCGCTGTCCCAGCGCACCGGGGCGGCGCTGCTGCCGGTGACGCTCTGGTACGACGGCCCGGTGCTGCGGGGGGTCATCCACCCGGAGGTGGCGGTGCCCGAGGAGGGCGACCGCAAGGCCCGGACCCTGGCGATGACCCAGGCGATGGCGGACGTCTGGCAGCGCGGGATCAGCGAGCACCCGCAGGACTGGCACATGCTGCAGAAGTTCTGGCTGGCCGACCTGCCCGCCCGTGAGACGGTGGGGGGCGGGCCCGCGGCGGCGCGCGCCGAGGCGGCGAAGGAGCCCGCCGCCGAGGCCTCCGGCGCCTGAGCCCGGCCCGTACGACTGTCCGAAGGAGCTTGAGGAACCCGTGAAGATCGGCATCGTCTGCCCGTACGACTGGGACGTCCCCGGCGGGGTGCAGTTCCACATCCGGGACCTCGCCGAGCACCTGATCGGCCTGGGGCACGAGGTGTCGGTGCTGGCGCCGGCCGAGGACGACGAGGCGCTTCCGCCGTACGTGGTCTCGGCGGGGCGGGCGGTGGCGGTGCCGTACAACGGGTCGGTGGCGCGGCTGAGCTTCGGCATCCTGTCGGCGGCCCGGGTGCGGCGGTGGCTGCGCGAGGGCCGCTTCGACATCCTGCACGTGCACGAGCCGGCCTCGCCGAGCCTGTCGATGCTGGCCGCCTGGTCGGCGACCGGGCCGATGGTGGGCACCTTCCACACCTCGAACCCGCGCTCGCGGGCGATGATCGCGGCCTCGCCGATCCTGCAGCCGGGCCTGGAGAAGATGCGGGCCCGGATCGCGGTGTCGGAGTACGCCCGGCGCACCCTGGTGGAGCACCTGGGCGGGGACGCGGTGGTGATCCCCAACGGCGTGGACGTGGGGTTCTTCGCGGAGGCCGAGCCGGACGAGCGGTGGACCGGTGGCGCGGCGGCGGGGGAGCCGGGCACGATCGGCTTCATCGGCCGGATCAACGAGCCGCGCAAGGGCCTGCCGACGCTGCTGGCGGCGCTGCCGCGGATCCTGGCCGAGCGGCCGGGGGTGCGGCTGCTGGTCGCGGGCAAGGGCGACGAGGAGGAGGCCGTGGCCGGCCTGGCGCCCGAGGTCCGCGAGCGGGTGGAGTTCCTGGGCATGGTCTCGGACCGGGAGAAGGCCCGGCTGCTGCGCAGCGTGGACCTGTACGTGGCGCCGAACACCGGTGGCGAGAGCTTCGGGATCATCCTGGTCGAGGCGATGTCGGCGGGCGCCCCGGTGCTGGCCAGCGATCTGGACGCGTTCAAGCAGGTGCTGGACGGCGGGGACGCGGGGGAGCTGTTCCCGGTGGAGGACGCGGAGGCGCTGGCCCGTACGGCGCTGCGGCTGCTGGGGGATCCGGGGCGGCTGGAGGAGCTGCGCAAGGCGGCTTCGCGGCACGTGCGGCGGTTCGACTGGTCGACGGTCGGCGCGGACATCCTGGCGGTGTACGAGACGGTGACGGCCGGGGCGGCGGCGGTGGTCGAGGAGGACGAGCGCAGCGGGCGGCGCGGCCGGTTCGGCCTGGCCCGGGACTGACGGCCCGGGCCTGACGGCCGGGGGCTTGCGCGGGTCCGGATGTCGGCGGGGTTAGGGTCGGGCCGACCGCACCACTGTGACCCATGGGGGAACGATGCCGCAGATTTCCGTCGACTACTCGTCGAGCCTGGCCGGGTCCTTCGACCGCCGGGTGCTGGGCCTGGCGATCAACCGGCTGGCGGAGGAGACGATCGACGCCAAGCCCGGGTCCTGCAAGACGCTGTTCCGGCGGAGCGAGGACCTCGTGGTCGGCTCCGACGGGTCGGCCGACGACGCCCAGGTGTACGTCGAGTTCCAGCTGTTCCCGGGCCGTGCGCCGGAGGCGAAGGCGGCGCTGAGCGAGGGCGTGCTGGCGCTGCTGGCGCAGCACGTACGGCCGGCGCCGGGGACGCGGCTGTTCACCGCGGTGAACATCGCGGACATCGACCGGGACAGCTACCGCAACGGCAGCGTCCGGGGCTGACACCGTTCAGGACTGACACCGGGCGGGGCGGCCGGTGACACCCGGTAACGTAGCGGTCCGTGACTACCTGGATCTGGGCCGGCGTGGCCGTGGTGCTGTTCGGCATGTACCTGAGTTGGACGGCCGGCCGTCTGGACCGGCTGCACGCCCGGATCGACGCGGCGCGGGCGGCGTTGGACGCCCAGCTGGTCCGTCGGGCCTCGGTGGCGATGGAGCTGGCGACGTCCTCGCTGCTGGACCCGGCGGCCTCGCTGCTGCTGTTGGACGCGGCGCACGCGGCCCGGCAGGCCGAGGACGAGCACCGCGAGGTGGCGGAGAGCCAGTTGAGCCTGGCGCTGCGGGCGGTGTTCGAGGAGCCGGAACAGGTGGCGGCGCTGGTGGCCGAGCCGGGCGGCGAGGAGGCGGTTCGTGATCTGACGGCCGCGGTGCGGCGGGTGCCGATGGCCCGTCGGTTCCACAACGACGCGGTGCGGGCGGCGCGGGCGGTGCGGGAGCACCGGCTGGTGCGGTACTTCCGCTTGGCGGGCAAGGCGCCGTTCCCGATGGCCTTCGAGATGGACGATGCTCCACCGGCTGCCCTGACGCCCGAGGGAGCGCCTGCATAGCCCGAAGGGGCGCCTGCATAGGCTGTCCCCGGATACGGCCCGTTTGTCGCATCCCGTCGTCCGGGCTGGACTTGGTGGCGCATGGTTGGGCCACCCGTTCCGCCTACCATAGGGCGATAGCACTGGTTCATCTTCGAGTGAGGTCTCACGTGTCCACCACCCCCACCACCGCAGACCAGCCGCAGATCGGTACCGCCCGGGTCAAGCGCGGCATGGCCGAGCAGCTCAAGGGCGGTGTGATCATGGACGTGGTCAACGCCGAGCAGGCGAAGATCGCCGAGGACGCCGGCGCGGTGGCCGTCATGGCCCTGGAGCGGGTTCCCGCCGACATCCGCAAGGACGGCGGCGTGGCCCGCATGTCCGACCCGAACATGATCGAGGAGATCATCGCGGCGGTCTCCATCCCGGTGATGGCCAAGTCCCGCATCGGTCACTTCGTCGAGGCCCAGGTCCTGCAGTCGCTGGGTGTCGACTACATCGACGAGTCCGAGGTGCTGACCCCCGCCGACGAGGTCAACCACTCCGACAAGTTCGCCTTCACCACCCCCTTCGTCTGCGGCGCCACCAACCTGGGCGAGGCCCTGCGCCGCATCGCCGAGGGCGCGGCCATGATCCGCTCCAAGGGTGAGGCCGGCACCGGCAACGTCGTCGAGGCGGTCCGCCACCTGCGCCAGATCAAGAACGAGATCGGCCAGCTGCGCGCGCTCGACCACAACGAGCTGTACGCCGCCGCCAAGGAGCTGCGTGCCCCGTACGAGCTGGTCAAGGAGGTCGCCGAGCTCGGCAAGCTGCCGGTCGTGCTGTTCTCCGCCGGTGGCGTGGCCACCCCGGCCGACGCCGCGCTGATGCGCCAGCTGGGCGCCGAGGGCGTCTTCGTCGGCTCCGGCATCTTCAAGTCGGGCGACCCGGCCAAGCGCGCCGCCGCCATCGTGAAGGCCACCACCTTCTTCGACGACCCGAAGATCATCGCGGACGCCTCCCGGAACCTGGGCGAGGCCATGGTCGGCATCAACTGCGACACCCTGCCGGAGACCGAGCGCTACGCCAACCGCGGCTGGTAACCACTCCTGCCCTTCGCCGGCCCGCCGCAGCGCTTCGGTGTGCGGCGGGCCGCGCCGCGTCCTTCCGTAGTAACGATCGATAGAGGTTGAAGACCGTGAGCACTCCAGTCATCGGCGTCCTCGCTCTGCAGGGCGACGTCCGCGAGCACCTGGTGGCGCTGGCCGAGGCGGACGCGCTCGCCCGTCCCGTGCGCCGTGCCGAGGAGCTGGCCGAGGTCGACGCACTGGTGATCCCCGGCGGGGAGTCCACCACCATGTCCAAGCTGGCCCTGCTGTTCGGCGTGATGGACCCGCTGCGCGAGCGGGTCGCCGCCGGGATGCCGGTGTACGGCACCTGCGCGGGCATGATCATGCTGGCCGACAAGATCCTCGACGGCCGGGAGGACCAGGAGAGCGTCGGCGGCATCGACATGACGGTGCGCCGCAACGCCTTCGGGCGGCAGAACGAGTCCTTCGAGTCCGGCCTCGCCTTCAAGGGCCTGGACGACGCGCCGGTGCACGGCGTCTTCATCCGCGCCCCCTGGGTCGAGGCGGTCGGTGCGGGCGTCGAGGTGCTGGCCGAACTGCCCGGCGCGGACGGCCCGGAGAGCCGGATCGTGGCCGTGCGCCAGGGCGACCTGCTGGCCACCTCGTTCCACCCGGAGCTCACCGGCGACCACCGCGTGCACGCCTACTTCGTGCGGATGGTCGAGGAGCACCTCGCCGCCCGGTAGGGCTCCGGTAGCCGTGTGCGCCTTACCGGTGACGACACCGGTAAGATCTCTCCTGTTTCATTTCCCTTTGGCGACGTAAAGGAGCTGGCGATGTCCGGCCACTCTAAGTGGGCTACCACCAAGCACAAGAAGGCCGTGATCGACGCCAAGCGCGGCAAGCTCTTCGCCAAGATGATCAAGAACATCGAGGTGGCGGCGCGCACCGGCGGTCCCGACCCGGCGGGCAACCCGACCCTCTACGACGCCATCCAGAAGGCGAAGAAGAGTTCGGTCCCGATCGACAACATCAACCGCGCCGTCAAGCGCGGTGGCGGTCTGGAGGCCGGCGGCGCCGACTACCAGACCATCATGTACGAGGGCTACGGCCCCAACGGTGTCGCCGTCCTGATCGAGTGCCTCACCGACAACCGCAACCGCGCGGCCTCCGACGTGCGCGTCGCGATGACCCGCAACGGCGGCTCGATGGCCGACCCGGGCTCGGTGTCCTACCTGTTCACCCGCAAGGGCGTCGTGATCGTCCCCAAGGCGGACGGCGTGGACGAGGACAAGCTGTTCGAGGTCGTCCTCGACCAGGAGCCGGAGGAGATCAACGACCTCGGCGACTCCTTCGAGATCGTCTCCGAGGCCTCCAAGATGGTCGCCGTGCGCACCGCGCTGGTGGACGCCGGCGTCGACTACGACTCGGCCGAGGCCAACTTCCTCCCGAGCATGCAGGTCGAGCTGGACGTCGACGGCGCCCGCAAGATCCTCAAGCTGATCGACGCCCTGGAGGACAGCGACGACGTGCAGAACGTCTTCGCCAACTTCGACATCTCCGACGAGGTCGGTGCGCAGCTCGACGCCGAGTAACGGCGCCGAGTGATCGTTCTCACTGCCCGGCCCGGTGGTCCCAGGACCGCCGGGCCGGTGTCGTCGGCAGGGTTGTCGGACCCTGCCGGTAGCCTTCGCGAAGGCCGCCGGCGAGTCGGCGAGTGGCGGGTCAACGAGAGGCGGGGCGTGGCGTGCGGGTGCTGGGTGTTGACCCCGGGCTGACCAGATGCGGGGTCGGCGTGGTCGAGGGCGCGCCGGGCCGGCCGTTGCGGATGGCCGGGGTCGGGGTGGTGCGCACATCGGCAGACGCCGAGATCGGGCAGCGGCTGCTGCTGGTCGAGCAGGGACTGGAGAGCTGGCTGGACGAGCACCGGCCCGACCTGGTCGCGGTCGAGCGGGTCTTCGCCCAGCACAACGTCCGTACCGTGATGGGCACCGCCCAGGCGAGCGCGGTCGCGATGCTCTGCGCCACCCGGCGCGGCATCCCCGTCACCCTGCACACCCCCAGTGAGGTCAAGGCCGCCGTCACCGGCTCCGGCCGGGCGGACAAGGCCCAGGTCACGGCCATGGTGCAGCGCCTGCTGCGGCTGGACGCCCCGCCCAAGCCCGCCGACGCGGCCGACGCGCTGGCGCTGGCGATCTGCCACATCTGGCGCGGCGGGACGACCAACCGGTTGCAGGCCGCGGCCCAGGCCGCCGCCCAGGCGGCCCGTTCCACGCCCGTCAAGGGCCCCTTCTCCGTGAAAGGCAGTAGTCGGTGATCGCCTTCGTGCAAGGGCCGGTGGCGGCCATCGCCTCCGGAGTCGCCGTGGTCGAGGTGGGTGGGGTCGGCATGGCCGTCCAGTGCACCCCGAACACCCTGGCCGGGCTGCGGCTGGGTGAGCCGGTCCGGCTGGCGACCTCGCTGGTGGTCCGGGAGGACTCGCTGACCCTGTTCGGCTTCGCCGACGACGACGAGCGGGCCGTGTTCGAGATCCTGCAGGCCGCGCCGGGCGTGGGCCCCAAGCTGGCGCAGGCGATCCTCGGCGTGCACAGTCCCGACGCGCTGCGCGCCGCGGTGGCGGGCGGGGACGAGAAGGCGCTGGTCGCGGTGCCGGGTATCGGCAAGGCGAAGGCGGCCAAGCTGCTGTTGGAGTACAAGGACAAGCTGGGTGCCCCGCACGGCGCGGTGCCCGCGCAGAAGCCGATCGCCAGTGGTCCGGCGCCGTGGAGCGAGCAGCTGCACTCGGCGCTGACCGGCCTCGGCTACGCCCCGCGCGAGGCGGACGACGCGGTCGCCGCCGTCACGCCGGAGGCGGAGGCCCAGCAGACGCCCGATGTCGGCGCCCTGCTGCGGCTGGCCCTGCGCGGCCTCAACCGCGCCCGCTGAATCCATCTGACGACCTGTCCGTTTGTCGACACCGTCGACACCGGAGACTCTGGAGCCCGCGAGGATGTACGACTCGGAACCCGCCGACCGGCTGGTCACGGCTGCCGCCGACGGCGAGGACCAGGCGGTCGAGGCCGCGCTGCGCCCCAAACTGCTGGACGAGTTCATCGGCCAGGAACGGGTGCGCGAGCAGTTGTCCCTGGTGCTCCAGGCGGCCCGCCAGCGCGGCAGCGCGCCCGACCACGTGCTGCTGAGCGGGCCGCCCGGGCTGGGCAAGACCACCCTGTCCATGATCATCGCCGCCGAGCTGGGCGCCCCGATCCGGATCACCTCCGGCCCGGCCATCCAGCACGCGGGGGACCTCGCGGCGATCCTCTCCTCGCTCACCGAGGGCGAGGTGCTCTTCCTCGACGAGATCCACCGGATGTCCCGGCCGGCCGAGGAGATGCTCTACATGGCGATGGAGGACTACCGGGTCGACGTGATCGTCGGCAAGGGCCCGGGCGCCACCGCCATCCCGCTGGAGCTGCCGCCCTTCACCCTGGTCGGCGCCACCACCCGGGCCGGCCTGCTGCCGCCGCCGTTGCGCGACCGCTTCGGCTTCACCGGGCACATGGAGTTCTACGCCCCGTCCGAGCTGAAGCGGGTGGTGCACCGCTCGGCGGCGCTGCTGGACGTGGAGATAGACCCGGCCGGCGCGGCCGAGATCGCCGGGCGCTCGCGCGGCACCCCGCGCATCGCCAACCGGCTGCTGCGCCGGGTCCGCGACTACGCCCAGGTCCGGCACGACGGCGTGGTCACCGCCGGGATCGCCGCCCAGGCGCTGGACGTCTACGAGGTGGACGCCCGCGGCCTGGACCGCCTGGACCGCGCGGTGCTGCACGCGCTGCTGCGGCTGTTCGGCGGCGGGCCGGTCGGCCTGTCGACACTCGCCGTCGCGGTGGGGGAGGAAGCCGAGACGGTCGAGGAGGTGGCGGAGCCGTTCCTGGTCCGGGAGGGCCTGCTCGCCCGCACCCCGCGCGGCCGGATCGCCACCGCCGCCGCGTGGCAGCACCTGGGCCTCGTCCCGCCGGTGCAGACCACGCGCGGCACCGTGCCGCCCCAGCCGGAGCTGTTCCCGCCGGACGGCAGTTGACCGCTCCCGGCCGAACGGGTGAGACGTGGTCGTCGGTTCCCGCCTCCTCCCCGGTGCCGTGGCCCGGGGAGGAGGCGGGGCAGAAGTCCGGGGAAACTGTGCAGGCGGAGGGTCGCCACTTTCGGCGGCAGGATGCGATGCTTGGCGTTGTCCGATCAGTTCGGGGTCGCCTAGACTCCGCCGGACCGCCCCTCTCACCTGACGGGCCGACCCATACCACACAGGCCGCCGGCCGGCGGCCCGTAAAGGACCCTGGCTGCAGTGAACCTCATCATCCTTCTCCTCCCGATCATCGCGATCGTGCTCATGTTCCGGTCGCAGAAGAAGCGCCAGCAGCAGCAGCAGAGCATGCAGACCTCGCTGGAGCCCGGGGCGGGAGTGCGCACCATCGGCGGCCTGTACGCCCAGGTGAAGGCGGTCAATGACGAGACCGTCGAGCTGGAGATCGCTCCCGGCGTGGTCACCCACTTCACCAAGAGCGCCATCGCGGCCGTCCTGGACCCCCAGGAGTACGACGCGATCATCAACGGTCGCCCCGCCGACGACGAGCTGTCCGAGCCGGAGGCCGAGGACGCCGACGCCGCGCCGGTCGAGGACAAGCCGCTGACGCTCACCAAGGACAGCGCCGAGAAGGGCGATGTCAAGGGGGATGTCGAGGGCGGGGCTCCCGCGAGCAAGTAGTACGGCCGGGTAACCCGCCCGGCCGCGCGGCACCGTGCCGCGAGCCCACAGGACCTCAGGGCCGCAGACCCGCCATGCCCCCGTCCCGCCACGAGCCGGACGGGGGTCCGGTCGGCGAAGTGGCATGGACAGGGAGAAACGAGCAAGGTGGCAACACCCAAGTCGCGCCCGCGCGACGGCTACCCAGGGCGGGCGCTGGCCCTCATCCTGGTCGTCACCGTCGGACTGGTCGCCCTCATGTTCGGGACGGGCAACACCAAGCCCCGGCTCGGTATCGACCTCGCCGGCGGCACCAGCATCACGCTGACCGCGAAGTCGACGGATCCCAAGGCGATCAACAAGGCGAGCATGGACATCGCCGTCGGGATCATCGAGCGCCGCGTCAACGGGATGGGTGTCTCCGAGGCTGAGGTCCAGACCCAGGGCTCGGACACGATCATCGTGAACATCCCCAAGGGCGGCGACAAGCAGAACGCGGCGGAGCAGGTCGGTACCACCGCCAAGCTGTACTTCCGTCCGGTCCTGGCGGTCGCGCCGAGCGGCTTCACCCCGCCCGCGCCCACCGGCACCCCGTCGGCCGGCGCCACCGGTAGCCCGAGTGCCGCCCCCTCGGGCAGCGCGTCCCCCTCGGCCGGTGCCACCGCCTCGGCCGGCGCGAGCTCCTCCGCGAGCCACGCGGCCACCCCCTCCGGCAGCGCGAGCGCCACCAAGCAGGGCCGCTCCGTCGGTGAGGCGCTGGCCGCCGACGGCTCCACCCCGAGCGCCGCCGCCACGGGCGTGACCACCGCTCCGTCCGCCTCTGCCACCGGCTCGGCCGCCCCGGCCGCCTCCGGCGCGCCGAGCGCCCAGGCCACCCCGCCGAGCGCCGCCGACCTGACCGCGGCGATGACCCAGGGCACCGTGCCGCCGGAGCTTTCCGCCGCGTTCGCCGCCCTCGACTGCACCAAGCCGGAGGCCCGCTCGACCCAGACCGGCGCCGAGGACAAGGCCGTCGTCGCCTGCTCGCAGAAGCCCGGTAAGGGCGGCTACTACGAGAAGCTGGCCCTCGGCCCGGTCGCGGTGAAGGGCTCGGACGTCTCCAAGGCCCAGCCCTCCCTCGACCTCCAGTCCGGTGGCGGCTGGCAGGTCCAGCTGCAGTTCAACGGCACCGGCACCGACGCCTTCACCAAGGTCACCGGCGCGCTCTCCACCCAGGCCCCGCCGAACAACCAGTTCGCGATCGTGCTGGACAACCAGGTCGTCTCGCACCCCGAGGTCAAGAGCGCGATCCCCGGCGGCAGCGCCGTGATCACCGGCCAGTTCAGCCAGCCCGAGGCGCAGGACCTCTCCAACGTGCTGAGCTTCGGCGCCCTGCCGCTGGAGTTCCAGAAGGGCGACATCACCACCGTCTCCCCGGCGCTCGGCAGCGACCAGCTCAAGGCGGGCCTCGTCGCCGGCGCGATCGGCATGCTGCTGGTGGTCGCCTACTCGCTGGTCTACTACCGCGGCCTCGGCCTGGTCTCGATCGCCGGTCTGCTCGTCTCGGCGGCCCTGACCTACTCGATCATGAGCCTGCTCGGCGGCGGGATCGGCTTCGCGCTGAACCTGCCGGCGGTCTGCGGTGCGATCGTCGCGATCGGCATCACCGCGGACTCCTTCATCGTGTACTTCGAGCGCATCCGCGACGAGGTCCGCGAGGGCGCCCTGCTGCGCCCGGCCGTCCAGCGGGCCTGGCCGCGCGCCCGGCGCACCATCCTGGTCTCGGACTTCGTCTCCTTCCTCTGTGCCGCGGTGCTCTACGTGGTCTCGGTCGGCAAGGTCCAGGGCTTCGCGTTCACCCTCGGTCTGACCACCGCGCTGGACGTCGTGGTGATCTTCCTCTTCACCAAGCCGCTGATCACGCTGCTGGCCCGGCGGAAGTTCTTCTCCGACGGCCACCCGTGGTCCGGTCTGGACCCGAAGCGGCTGGGCGCCCGCCCGCCGCTGCGCAGCACCCGTCGCCGTAGCCCCTCCTCTGCCGCCGTGAAGGAGGCCTGACACCGTGTCGCGCTTCTCCAATCTGGGTCACCGGCTCTACCAGGGCGAGGTCAGCTTCGACTTCGTCGGGCGCCGCAAGCTCTGGTACTCCATCTCCGGCGTCATCGTGCTGGTCGCGGCGATCGGCCTGGCGATGGGTCTGCACCTGGGCATCGAGTTCAAGGGCGGCTCGGTCTACACCGTGACCAAGCCGGGCCTGACGGTCTCGCAGGCGCAGGACACCGCTGACGGGATCGTCTCCTCGCACCCGCTGGTGCAGTCGACGGACAGCAACAAGATCCGCATCCAGGTCAGCACCGACGAGACGAAGAGCTCGGACGAGATCCGCAGCCAGCTCTCGCAGAAGCTCAATGTGCCGCTGGACACCGTCGAGGCCCAGGTGATCGGCCCCAGCTGGGGCAAGCAGATCTCCAACAAGGCACTCACCGGCCTGGTCGTCTTCATGGTCCTGGTGACGGTCTACCTGGCGATCGCCTTCGAGTGGCGGATGGCGGTGGCCGCCCTGGTCGCCCTGATCCACGACCTCCTGATCACCATCGGCGTCTACGCCCTGGTGGGCTTCGAGGTCACCCCCGGTACGGTGATCGGCTTCCTGACGATCCTCGGGTACTCGCTCTACGACACGGTCGTCGTCTTCGACACCGTGAAGGAGAACGCCAAGGGGATCACCAAGCAGAACAAGCTCACCTACAGCGAGGCGGCGAACGCGGGCCTCAACCAGACCCTGGTGCGTTCCCTCAACACCACCGTGGTGGCGCTGCTGCCGGTCGCCGCGCTGCTGTTCATCGGTGGCGGCCTCCTGGGCGCCGGCACCCTGAACGACATCTCGCTCGCGCTGTTCATCGGCCTAGCGGCCGGTGCCTACTCCTCGATCTGCGTCGCCACCCCGCTGCTGGCGCAGCTCAAGGAGGAGCAGCCGGAGATGAAGGCGCTGCGCAAGCGCGTCCTGCAGCACCGGGCCGCCGCAGCCGCCAAGGCGGAGGCCGGCGACGCGGTGGCGACGGACGAGGGCGCGGAGGACGACCAGCCTGCGGGTATGGTCGGTCAGCGCGGCCGGTCGGCCGGCACCACGCGTGCCAAGGGTCGGCCGTCGACCAAGCGCTGAACCCGATCCTGAGGACGACACCACCATGACCACCGCCGACACCGCACTGGCCGAGCTGCTGGACAGCCGGATCCGGGACGTCCCGGACTACCCGAAGCCGGGTGTGCTGTTCAAGGACATCGCGCCGCTGCTCGCCGACGCCGAGGCCTTCGGCGCCCTCACCAGGGCGCTGGCGGACCGGGCGCTGGCGCTCGGGGCGACCAAGGTGGTGGGCCTGGAGGCGCGCGGTTTCGTGCTGGCGGCCCCGGCGGCCTTCGCGGCCGGGCTGGGCTTCGTGCCGATCCGCAAGGCCGGCAAGCTGCCCGGCGAGGTGTTCCGGCGCTCGTACGAGCTGGAGTACGGCTCGGCGACGCTGGAGGTCCAGTGCGACGCCTTCGCGCCCGGTGAGCGGGTGCTGGTGGTGGACGACGTGCTGGCCACCGGTGGCACCATCGGTGCCTCGCTGGACCTCGTGAAGGAGGCCGGCGCCGAGCTGGCGGGCGTGGTGGTGCTGATGGAGCTGGGCTTCCTGGACGGCCGCGAGCGGCTGGCCGGGCACCTGGGCGGCGCTCCGCTGGAGACGCTGGTCACGGTCTGAAGGGCATGACGGAAGGGCGGCGGTCGGATCATCCGACCGCCGCCCTTCCGTTTCCGGGCCCGGCCGGATGAACACCGGGCCGCCCGGCTCGGTACCATGAAGATTCATCCCCTCCCGGTTGCGTCCGGACCGCACGGGCCTCGGCAGGGGTCGGCCCCGGTGCCCCCGAGGAGTGTCCTTGCCCGACGAGGTTGTGCCCACGGCCGCAGCGGCCGCCCCCGAGAACCGCCCCACGCCCTCGGGGGCCACCCCGGCACGCCCCACGCCGGCCTCCTCGCGCCAGCTGGCCCCGCTCGGCCGAGGCTCCGGCACCGGAGGCGGCATGCGCGCCAGGCTGGCCCGCCTCGGCGGCCAGCGCTCCAGCGTGCTCAACCCCGTCCTGGAGCCGCTGTTCCGCTCGATCCGGGCGAACGACCCCAAGGCCGACCCGGCGCTGCTGCGCGACATCGAGCGCGCCTACGCCGTCGCGGAGAAGTGGCACCGCGGGCAGAAGCGCAAGAGCGGCGACCCGTACATCACCCACCCGCTGGCGGTGGCGACCATCCTGGCCGAGCTCGGCATGGACGCCCCGACCCTGATGGCCGGGCTGCTGCACGACACCGTCGAGGACACCGACTACGGCCTGGAGACCCTGCGCAAGGACTTCGGCGACTCGGTGGCCCTGCTGGTCGACGGCGTCACCAAGCTGGACCGGGTCAAGTTCGGCGAGGCCGCGCAGGCCGAGACCGTCCGCAAGATGGTCGTGGCGATGGCCAAGGACCCCCGGGTCCTGGTGATCAAGCTCGCCGACCGCCTGCACAACATGCGCACGATGCGCTACCTCAAGCGGGAGAAACAGGAGAAGAAGGCCCGCGAGACGCTGGAGATCTACGCCCCGCTGGCGCACCGGCTGGGCATGAACACCATCAAGTGGGAGCTGGAGGACCTCGCCTTCGCGATCCTCTACCCCAAGATGTACGACGAGATCGTCCGGCTGGTCGCCGAGCGCGCCCCCAAGCGGGACGAGTACCTGGCGACCGTCATCGACCAGGTCCAGGCGGACCTGCGCGGCGCCCGGATCACCGCCTCCGTCACCGGCCGGCCGAAGCACTACTACTCGGTCTACCAGAAGATGATCGTCCGGGGCCGGGACTTCGCCGAGATCTACGACCTGGTGGGCATCCGGGTCCTGGTCGACACCGTCCGCGACTGCTACGCGGCGCTGGGCACCATCCACGCGCGGTGGAACCCGGTGCCGGGGCGGTTCAAGGACTACATCGCGATGCCCAAGTTCAACATGTACCAGTCGCTGCACACCACGGTGATCGGTCCCGGCGGCAAGCCCGTCGAACTCCAGATCCGCACCTTCGACATGCACCGGCGGGCCGAGTACGGCATCGCCGCGCACTGGAAGTACAAGCAGCGCGCCGTCGCCGGGGCCTCCAAGGTCCGCACCGACACCCCGACCCAGGTCCGCAAGGAGGACAAGGCCGGCGCCGTCAACGAGATGGCCTGGCTGCGGCAGCTGCTGGACTGGCAGAAGGAGACCGCCGACCCGGGCGAGTTCCTGGAGTCGCTGCGCTTCGACCTGGCCAGCAACGAGGTCTTCGTCTTCACCCCCAAGGGCGACGTGATAGCCCTCCCGGCCGGCGCCACCCCGGTCGACTTCGCCTTCGCGGTGCACACCGAGGTCGGCTACCGGACCATAGGGGCCAGGGTCAACGGCCGCCTGGTGCCGCTGGAGTCGACCCTGGAGAACGGCGACGCCGTCGAGGTGTTCACCTCCAAGGCGGAGAACGCCGGCCCCTCCCGGGACTGGCTCGGCTTCGTCAAGTCCCCGCGCGCCCGCAACAAGATCCGCGCCTGGTTCTCCAAGGAGCGCCGCGAGGAGGCGATCGAGCACGGCAAGGAGGCGATCGTCCGGGCGATGCGCAAGCAGGGCCTGCCGATCCAGCGGATCCTGACCGGGGACTCGCTGGTCACCCTGGCCCACGAGATGCGCTACCCCGACATCTCCTCGCTCTACGCCGCCATCGGCGAGGGGCACGTCGCCGCGCAGAACATCGTCCAGAAGCTGGTCCAGGCGCTCGGCGGCGAGGAGGGTGCCACCGAGGACCTGGCCGAGACGGCCACCCCGACCCACGACAACCGGCGGGCCGTGCGCCGCCGGGCCAAGGGCGATCCGGGCGTGATCGTCAAGGGTGTCGAGGACGTCTGGGTCAAGCTGTCCCGCTGCTGTACCCCGGTGCCGGGCGATCCGATCGTCGGCTTCGTCACCCGCGGCAACGGCGTCTCGGTGCACCGCGCCGACTGCGTCAACGTCGAGGCGCTGAGCCAGCAGCCCGAGCGGATGATCGACGTCGAGTGGGCGGCCACCCAGTCCTCGGTCTTCCTGGTGGCCATCCAGGTCGAGGCGCTGGACCGCTCCCGGCTGCTCTCGGACGTCACCCGGGTGCTCTCCGACCAGCACGTCAACATCCTGTCGGCGGCGGTCCAGACCTCCCGGGACCGGGTGGCGATGAGCCGCTTCACCTTCGAGATGGGCGACCCGAAGCACCTGGGCCACGTGCTCAAGGCGGTCCGCGGCGTCGAGGGCGTGTACGACGTCTACCGGGTCACCTCGGCCCGCAAGTAGCCCCGGCGCACGAGGAAGGCCCCCGGGAACCCAAGTTCCGCGGGGGCCTTCCTCGTCAGCGGGCTCAGTGGCCTCAGCGAGCCGGTATCAGCCGCTGAACTCCTCCTGGCTCTTGTGCGCCTGCTCCAGCAGGGTCTCCACACCGGAGAGCTCGGCCTCCAGCTTGGCGACCTTGCCGGCGTTGCCCGCCGAGCGGGCCTTGTCCAGGTCGGCCCGGAGCTTGTCGGCCTTCGCCTCGAACAGGCCCACCATGCCGGCCGCGCGGGCCTTGGCCTCCGGGTTGGAGCGCTTCCACTCGGCGTCCTCGGCCTCGCGGATCGCCCGCTCGACCGCGTTCAGCCGGCCGTCCAGCTTCGGACGGACGTCGCGCGGCACGTGGCCGATGGCCTCCCAGCGCTCGTTGACCTCGCGCAGCGCGGCCTTGGCGGCCTTGAGGTCGGTGATCGGCAGGATCGCCTCGGCCTCGGTGGCCAGCGCCTCCTTGAGCTTCTGGTTCTCCACCTGCTCGGCGTCCCGCTCGCTGAACACCGCGGAACGGGCCTGGAAGAAGACGTCCTGCGCGCCGCGGAACCGCGCCCACAGCTCGTCCTCGACGTCCCGCTGCGCCCGGCCGGCGGACTTCCAGCGCGCCATCAGGTCGCGGTAGGTGGCCGCGGTGGTGCCCCAGTCGGTGGACGAGGACAGCGCCTCGGCCTCGGCGACCAGCGCCTCCTTGGTCTGCCGGGCCTGCTCGCGCTCGGCGTCCAGGGTGGCGAAGTGCGCCTTGCGGTGCTTGGAGAAGACCGAGCGGGCGTGCGAGAAGCGGTGCCACAGCTCGTCGTCGCTCTTGCGGTCCAGCCGCGGCAGGCCCTTCCAGGTGTCCACCAGGGCGCGCAGCCGGTCCCCGGCCTCCCGCCACTGGGTGGACTCGGCGAGCTGCTCGGCCTCGGAGACCAGTGCCTCCTTGGCCGTGCGGGTCTCGTCCTGGGCCTTGGCGCGGGCCGCCTTGCGCTCCTCCCGCCGGCTCTCGATCTCACCGGTGAGCGTGTCCAGCCGCTTGGCCAGCGCGTCCAGGTCGCCCACCGCGTGCCCCTCGGTCACCTGGGCGCGGAGGTGCTCCAGCGCGGTCAGGGCGTCCTTGGCGGCCAGGTCGGTGGTGCGCACCCGCTTCTCCAGCAGGCCGATCTCCACCTCGATGCCCTGGTACTTGCGCTCGAAGTAGGCGAGGGCCTCCTCGGGCGAGCCGGCCTGCCAGGAACCCACGACGCGTTCGCCGTCCGCCGTCCTGACGTACACCGTGCCCTGCTCGTCCACACGGCCCCACGGGTCGCTGCTCATAGCGCGTCCTCCACATGACGTCGCGCCCGCGCCGGGGCGGCGCGCGATCGTCGTCCACAGTTGATGTGCGGCGGACCGATGAGTCCGCCGTCCCCGTCCGCCGTGCCTTGCTGCCGAGGGTGACGGCTAGGCGGGTCCGGGCACCCTATACAACGCCAACATAGGCGACCAGGACCGGTGCTGTCCGCATCCGGGCCGGGCGATTTCGGTCCGGGGCCGGGCGGCGGGCGCGTCCGGCGCCCGCTGCCCGACCCCGGGGCCGGTCAACCCTTCGACACGGTAACCGAGTTGAGGGTGACGTCGGCCATCGGGTGGCCGTCGCCGGCGCCCTCCAGGGTGCCCGCGGCGGCGATCTTCTGGACCACGTCCAGGCCGCCGGTGATCTTGCCGAAGGGGGTGTAGTTCGGCGGCAGCTGGGTGTCCTTGTAGACCAGGAAGAACTGGCTGCCGTTGGTGCCCGGGCCGGCGTTGGCCATCGCCACGGTGCCCGCCGGGTAGGTCGCGCCGGTCAGGTTCTCGTCCGCGAACTGGTAGCCGGGGCCGCCCGATCCCTTGGCGGTCGGGTCGCCGCACTGGAGCACGAAGATGCCGTCGGTGGTGAGCCGGTGGCACTTGGTGTGGTCGAAGTACTGCTCGCCGGCCAGGAAGTTGAACGAGTTCACGGTGTGCGGGGCCTTGGCCGCGTCCAGCGCAACGGTGACCTTGCCGCAGTTGGTGTCCAGCGCCATGGTGTACGAGGCGCCCTGGTCGACGGACATGGCCGGCTCGGCCTTGAACTGCTTGCCGTTGGGCGAGCCCGGCGCCGGGGCGGCGCAGCCCTCGACCGGCTTGCGGGTCGGGGCGGCGGCCGGGTCGGCCTTGGTCGGGTCGCCCTGGCTCGGCGCGGCCTGCGGGGTGGAGGCGGCCGAGCTGCTCTTGTCCTTGTCGTCCGAGCTGAACGCGCCGCCGGCGAACAGCCCACCGCCGCCGGCCAGCACCACCACGGCGAGCGCGGCGCCCAGGATCGTGTTGCGGCGCTTGCGGGCGGACGCCGCCTCGGCCCGGCGCTGCATCTGGCGCTCGTACTTCTCGCGGGCGAGCTGCCGCCGCCGCTGTTCGCTGCTGACCACCGGCCGTGTCTCCTGAGCATGTGCGGGAAAAGTGGATGGGTTACGGAGCGGATCATCGCACCCATCGGCGGCCAAGTGTAGGGACCGGGCCCGTAAGGACGCGGTGAACCTGTCATGGCCCCGGCCCGCCATCGGCTATCTGGTTCGCAACCGGGCCCGGACCGCCGGTAGGCTTCCCTTACGTCATCACTACTGGTAGCCATCGCAGCTCACCGCCGCACACACCCGAAGGACGCGCGTGTTCATCGCCGGATTCCCCGCTGGAGCCTGGGGCACCAACTGCTACCTGGTCGCGCCGGCGGCGGGCGAGGAGTGCGTCATCGTCGATCCCGGGCACCAGGCCGCGCAGGGCGTCGAGGAGCTCATCCGTGAGCACCGGCTCAAGCCCGTCGCCGTCCTGCTCACCCACGGCCACATCGACCACGTCGCCTCGGTGGTCCCGGTCTGCGGCGCCCGCGGCGTCCCGGCCTGGATCCACCCCGAGGACCGGTACATGATGTCCGACCCGGAGAAGGCGCTCGGCCGCTCCCTGGGCACCCAGCTGATGGGCGAGCTCACCGTCGGCGAGCCGGACGACGTGCGCGAACTCACCGACGGCAGCGTGCTGGAACTGGCCGGCCTGCGGCTCACCGTGGACCACGCCCCGGGCCATACCGGGGGGTCGGTGACCTTCCGGACGCCCGGTGCCGAGGACCTCCCCCCGGTGCTGTTCTCGGGCGACCTGCTGTTCGCCGGCTCCATCGGGCGTACCGACCTCCCGGGCGGGGACAGCGAGGCGATCATGCGCTCGCTGGCCCGGGTGTGCCTGCCCCTCGACGACTCCACCGTGGTCCTCTCCGGCCACGGCGGTCAGACCACCATCGGCCGCGAGCGCGCCACCAACCCCTACCTCCGAGAGGCAGCGGGGGCGCCGGGCGCCCCGGCCTTCCCGCGACGAGGAATGTGACGGAAGAGAAGTTGAGCACCTTCACCGCCCCCAAGGGCACCTACGACCTGCTGCCCCCCAGCTCCGCGACCTTCCTGGCGATCCGCGAGCGCATCGCCGCGCCCGCCCGCCGGGCCGGTTACGGCTACGTCGAGACCCCGGTCTTCGAGGACGTGAAGCTGTTCTCCCGCGGCGTCGGCGAGTCCACCGACATCGTCTCCAAGGAGATGTACACCCTCACCACCAAGGGCGGCGACGAGCTCGCGCTGCGCCCCGAGGGCACCGCCTCGGTGCTGCGCGCCGCGCTCCAGGCCAACCTGCACAAGCAGGGCAACCTGCCGGTCAAGCTCTGGTACTCCGGCTCGTACTACCGCTACGAGCGCGCCCAGAAGGGCCGCTACCGCCAGTTCTCCCAGGTCGGCGCGGAGGCGATCGGCGCCGAGGACCCGGCGCTGGACGCCGAGCTGATCATCCTGGCCGACGACGCGTTCCGTGCGCTGGGCCTGAGCAGCTACTCGCTGCTGCTCAACAGCCTCGGCGACAAGCAGTGCCGCCCGGTCTACCGGGCCGCCCTGATCGAGTTCCTCTCCGGCCTGGACCTGGACGAGGAGACCCGCCGCCGCGCCGAGATCAACCCGCTGCGCGTCCTGGACGACAAGCGCGAGTCGGTGCAGGAGCAGCTGGTCGGCGCCCCGATGCTGCGCGACTTCCTGTGCGAGGAGTGCAAGGCGTACGACGAGAAGGTGCGCGAGCTGCTCACCGCCGCCGGCGTCGCCTTCGTCGACGACCCGAAGCTGGTCCGCGGCCTGGACTACTACACCCGCACCACCTTCGAGTTCGTGCACAACGGCCTCGGCGCCCAGTCCGCGATCGGCGGCGGCGGCCGCTACGACGGCCTGTCCGAGATGATCGGCGGCCCGGCGCTGCCGTCCGTCGGCTGGGCGCTCGGTGTGGACCGCACGTACCTGGCGCTGGAGGCCGAGGGCGTCGTCCTCGACCTGCCGCCCGCGACCTCCGTCTACGCCGTCGCGCTCGGCGAGGAGGCCAAGAACCTGCTGTTCGCCAAGGTGATCGAGCTGCGCCGGGCCGGCGTGGCCACCGACCTCGCCTTCGGTGTCAAGAGCATCAAGAACGCCATGAAGTCCGCCGACCGGTCCGGCGCCCGCTTCGCCCTGATCGCCGGTGACCGGGACCTCGCCGAGGGCGTCGTCCAGCTCAAGGACATGAGCACCGGCGAGCAGACCCCCGTCGCCCTCGACGCACTCGTCACCACCCTGAAGGAGAAGCAGCTGTGATCCGCACGCACGACGCGGGCACGCTCCGCCCGGAGCACGCAGACACCACCGTCACCCTGGCCGGCTGGGTCGCCCGCCGCCGCGACCACGGCGGCGTCGCCTTCATCGACCTGCGCGACGCCTCCGGCACCGTGCAGATCGTGGTGCGCGACCTGGACTCGGTGCACGGCCTGCGCGCCGAGTACTGCGTCAAGGTCGTCGGCGACGTCCGGGTCCGCCCCGAGGGGAACGAGAACCCGGACATCCCGACCGGCGCGGTCGAGGTCGTCGTGAGCGGCATCGAGGTCCTCTCGGAGGCCGCCCCGCTGCCGTTCCCGGTCGCCGAGTACGAGCCGGGCACGGTCAACGAGGAGGTCCGGCTGCGCTACCGCTACCTGGACCTGCGCCGCGAGGGCCCGGCCAAGGGCCTGCGGCTGCGCTCGAAGGTCAACAACATCATCCGCCGGGTGATGGAGGAGAACGACTTCCTCGACATCGAGACCCCGTACCTCACCCGCTCCACCCCCGAGGGCGCCCGCGACTTCCTCGTCCCGGTCCGCCTGCAGCCCGGCCACTGGTACGCCCTGCCGCAGTCGCCCCAGCTGTTCAAGCAGCTGCTGATGGTGGCCGGCATGGAGCGCTACTACCAGATCGCCCGCTGCTTCCGCGACGAGGACTTCCGCGCCGACCGCCAGCCCGAGTTCACCCAGCTGGACATCGAGGCCTCCTTCGTCGACCAGGAGGACATCCTGGCCCTCGGCGAGAAGATCGTCGGCTCCATCTGGCGCGAGGTCCACGGCTACGAGATCCCCGACCCGCTGCCGCGGATGACCTACGCGGACGCCATGGGCCGCTACGGCTCGGACAAGCCGGACGTCCGCTTCGGCCAGGAACTCACCGACCTCACCGAGTACTTCAAGGGCACCGAGTTCCGCGTCTTCCAGGCCCCGTACGTCGGCGCCGTGGTCATGCCGGGCGGCGCCTCGCAGCCGCGCAAGCAGCTGGACGCCTGGCAGGACTGGGCCAAGGCGCGCGGCGCCAAGGGCCTGGCCTACGTGCTGATCGACGCCGAGACCGGCGAGCTGCGCGGCCCGGTCGCCAAGAACCTCTCCGCGGAGCACCTGGCCGGCCTCGCCGCCGCGGCCGGCGCCAAGAACGGCGACGCGGTCTTCTTCGCGGCCGGCAAGGAGCGCCCCTCGCAGGAGCTGCTCGGCGCCGCCCGTCTGGAGATCGGCCGCCGCTGCGAGCTGATCGACGAGTCCCAGTGGGCCTTCCTCTGGGTCGTCGACTTCCCGATGTTCGAGCCGATCGAGGACGACAAGGGCCAGTTCCAGGGCTGGCACGCGGTGCACCACCCGTTCACCGCCCCGACCGCGGAGTCGCTGGCCACTTTCGACACCGACCCGGGCTCGGCCCTGTCCAACGCCTACGACCTGGTCCTCAACGGCTCGGAGCTGGGCGGCGGCTCGATCCGTATCCACCAGCGGGACGTGCAGAAGCGGGCGTTCGACGCGATCGGCCTCTCCGAGGAGGAGGCGGCCTCGCAGTTCGGCTTCCTGCTGGACGCCTTCAACTACGGCCCGCCGCCGCACGGCGGTGTCGCCTTCGGCCTCGACCGGATCGTCACGCTGCTCGGCGGCTACGACACCATCCGCGACGTCATCGCCTTCCCGAAGACGTCCACCGGCGGTGACCCGCTGACCGGCGCCCCGACGCCGATCACCCCGGCGCAGCGCCGCGAGGCCGGCGTGGACGCCCAGCCGAAGGTCCGCGAGGACGCCAAGTCCGAGGCGCAGCCCAAGAGCTGACACCTCGTCACGCGCGCTAACCTGCAACGGCCCCGGACGGTCCACCCACCGTCCGGGGCCGGTCCACAACGTCGTGCGACACAGGGAGGGTTGACTGATGCAGGTCACCACGAGAGTCGAATGTCCGCAGGACG
Organism: Kitasatospora sp. NPDC096128; assembly: GCF_040303105.1. Taxonomy (NCBI): domain Bacteria; kingdom Bacillati; phylum Actinomycetota; class Actinomycetes; order Kitasatosporales; family Streptomycetaceae; genus Kitasatospora; species Kitasatospora sp. NPDC096128. Next base: position 27,251 of record NZ_JBEOSP010000063.1, read on the forward strand.
CCCCGGCGACCAGGCGCGTGCACATGGCCGCGTTCCCCGGGCCGGACGAGGCGGACCTGGTGGACGCGCTGCGCCGCGACCCGGCCTGGCTGCCCGGGCTGTCGGTGGTCGCGGTGGACGACACCGGGCTGGTGATCGGGCACGCCCTGCTGACCCGGCTGCGGGTCGGCGACGGCGGCGACGGCGGCGGGGACGGCGACGCGCTGGCGCTCGCACCGGTCGCGGTGGCGCCGGAGTGGCAGCGCCGGGGCGTCGGGGAGCTCGTCGTCCGGGCGGCGCTGTCGGCCGCCGAGGAAGCGGGGGAGAAGCTGGTGGTCGTGCTCGGCGATCCGGACTACTACGGACGGTTCGGCTTCATCCCGGCCGGGCGGCACGAGGTGTCCGGCCCGTTCGAGGTGCCCGAGGCCTACTTCCAGGTGCTTCCGCTGACCGCGTACGACGGCGGCCCGCGCGGGCTGTGCCGCTACCCGGAGCCCTTCGTCGAGGTGTAGTCCACCCGCTGCTCGCGTCCGACCTGCGGGGCCGCCGTTCTGCGCCTACGGTGAAGGGTCATCAGCGGCAGTCGGACGGAGGACCCCGGAGTGGCCGAGGAGCAGCGGCGGACCGCGAAGCCGGAACGGCTGGCGAAGAGGCCGTACGAGCGGGAACTGCTGCGGCTGCAGCAGGAGTTGGTGAAGCTCCAGGAGTGGGTGCGGGTCGAGGGCGCCCGCCTGGTGGTGGTCTTCGAAGGGCGGGACGCGGCCGGCAAGGGCGGGGCGATCAAGCGGGTGACGGAGTACCTGAACCCGCGCATCGCCCGGGTCGCGGCGCTGCCCACCCCGACCGAGCGGCAGAAGACCCAGTGGTACTTCCAGCGGTACGTCGAACAGCTGCCGGCGGCCGGGGAGATCGTCCTGTTCGACCGCAGCTGGTACAACCGGGCCGGGGTCGAGCGGGTGATGGGCTTCTGCAGCGACGAGGAGTACTGGCAGTTCCTGCACCAGTGCCCGACCTTCGAGCAGATGCTGATCGAGGCGGGCATCCTGCTGCGCAAGTACTGGTTCTCGGTCAGCGACACCGAGCAGGAGCGGCGGTTCCGGGACCGGCTGGAGGACCCGATGAAGCGCTGGAAGCTCTCTCCGATGGACGTGGAGTCGATCACGCACTGGGAGGACTACTCGCGGGCCAAGGACGAGATGTTCGTCTACACCGACATCCCCCAGTCGCCCTGGCACGTGGTGGAGAGCGACGACAAGCGGCGGGCCCGGATCAACATGATCGCCCACCTGCTCTCCTCCCTGCCGTACCACGAGGTCGTCCCGCCGCGGATCGAGCTGCCGCCCCGCCCGGCCCCGCGCGGCTACCAGCGGCCCCCGCGCGACCTGCAGAAGTACGTTCCGGACCACGCTGCCGGGCTGGCGTAGACGGGCCCCGGCCGGGCGCTGCTACCGAACGGCCCCGCACGGCGCCCGGGCCTCCGCGGGAGGCGCTCATGTTCGTCCGTACCGTCTGCGCGACCGGTGATCCGGACCGGATCGGCCCGACCCCGGAGGGCCTGGCCCGCGTCGGCGGAGGCGGGGCTGTCGGGGGTGTCGGGGGCGGTAGGGGTGTCGGCGGGCTCAACTAGGCTTCCGGTGTGGACGAACCGGACCTCTTCACCGCCGCCGCCGAGGAACTCCAGACCAGGGAGCCCGGCCGGGCCCCGCTGGCCGTACGGATGCGCCCGCGCACCCTGGACGAGGTGGCCGGGCAGCGGCAGCTGCTGAAGCCCGGCTCGCCGCTGCGTCGGCTGGTGGCGGGCTCCCGGGGGCCGGCCGCCACCAGTTCGGTGATCCTCTGGGGGCCGCCCGGCACCGGCAAGACCACCCTGGCGCACGTGATCAGCCAGGCCGTGGAGGGCCGCTTCGTCGAGCTGTCCGCGATCACCGCCGGGGTCAAGGAGGTCCGGGCGGTGATCGACGGTGCCCGGCGGGCGGTCGGTATGTCCGGCCGCGAGACGGTGCTGTTCCTGGACGAGATCCACCGCTTCTCCAAGGCCCAGCAGGACTCGCTGCTGCCCGCCGTGGAGAACCGCTGGGTCACCCTGATCGCGGCGACCACCGAGAACCCGTACTTCTCGGTGATCTCCCCGCTGCTCTCCCGCTCGCTGCTGCTCACCCTGGAGTCGCTGACCGACGAGGACATCCGGGCCCTGCTGCGCCGGGCGGTGGCCGACGAGCGTGGCCTGGAGGGCGCGCTGGAGCTGACCGCGGAGGCCGAGGACCACCTGGTGCGGCTGGCGGGCGGGGACGCCCGGCGGGCCCTGACCACGCTGGAGGCGGCGGCCGGGGCGGCGCTGGAGAAGGGCGAGGAGAGCATCTCGCTGGCCACCACCGAGACGGCCGTGAACCAGGCGGCGGTGCGCTACGACAAGGACGGCGACCAGCACTACGACGTGGCGAGCGCGCTGATCAAGTCGATCCGCGGCAGCGACGTGGACGCCACCCTGCACTACCTGGCGCGGATGATCGAGGCGGGGGAGGACCCGCGGTTCATCGCCCGGCGGCTGATGATCTCGGCCAGCGAGGACGTCGGACTGGCCGACCCGACGGCGTTGCAGACGGCGGTGGCGGCGGCCCAGGCGGTGGCGCTGATCGGCTTCCCGGAGGCCCGGATCATCCTCTCCCAGGCGGCGATCGCGCTGGCCCTGGCACCGAAGTCCAACTCGGCCTACCTGGCGATCGACGCGGCGCTGGCGGACGTCCGGCAGGGGCTGGCGGGGGCCGTCCCGCCGCACCTGCGGGACGCCCACTACGGCGGCGCGGGCAAGCTCGGGCACGGCAGGGGCTACCAGTACCCGCACGACCTGCCGGAGGGCATCGCCGCCCAGCAGTACGCGCCGGACTCGGTGCACGGCCGGGAGTACTACCAGCCGAACAGGCGCGGCGGCGAGGTGCGGTACGCGGACACCGTGGAGTGGACGCGCGGGCGGCTGCGGGGGGAGCGCAGGAGCGCCGAGAGGCGGGCGGAGAAGGCGGAGAAGGCGGACAAGAAGGCCGGGGAGGCGCCCGGGGAAAAGGGCGCGTGATCGACCGGTATACTCAGTCGGAGTGCCATGTCCCGGGACGGCGGCGGGGGAGACCCCACCGACCGGCCGCACCAGCGGGACACCGGCCGTAGGCCTCCTCCGGGAGGCCCGCACCAGGAGCGTCGCGCACCGTTTCGGTGTCGCGGACGGCCCGGTTTTCCGGGCCCTTCGTGTGACCAGCACTTCATGTGCCCGGCTCCGGAGAGCGGCTGATCCCTTCGCGCAGGCGTCGGGGTTTTCTCCGGGTCGCGACATGCGACCTCCGTCAACACCTGGTGAAAGCCGTATTCGTAAGCAAGGAAGGTTTGGTTCATGGCGAACCAGAAGCGTCCCAAGGTCAAGATCGCGCGTGCGCTCGGCGTGCCGCTGACCCCGAAGTCCGTCAAGTACTTCGAGGCCCGCCCGTACCCGCCCGGCCAGCACGGCCGTGGTCGCAAGCAGAACTCGGACTACAAGGTCCGTCTGCTCGAGAAGCAGCGTCTGCGCGCCCAGTACGACCTGAGCGAGAAGCAGATGGCGCGCGCGTTCGACCGCGCGAAGAAGGCCGAGGGCAAGACCGGTGAGGCGCTCGTCGCCGACCTGGAGACCCGTCTGGACTCCCTGGTCCTGCGTTCGGGCATCGCCCGCACCATCTACCAGGCCCGCCAGATGGTCGTCCACGGCCACATCGAGGTCAACGGCGGCAAGGTCAACAAGCCGTCGTTCCAGATGAAGCCGGGCTTCGTGGTCACCGTCCGCGAGCGCTCCAAGGAGAAGGTCCCCTTCCAGGTCGCCCGTGAGGGTGGCTACGCGGGTGAGGGCCAGACCCCGAAGTACCTCGAGGTCAACCTGAAGGCCCTGGCCTTCCGCCTGGACCGTGCGCCGCAGCGCAAGGAGGTCCCGGTGATCTGTGACGAGCAGCTGGTCGTCGAGTACTACTCGCGCTGACCCGCGCTCGGTTCGCACTTCGCGGAACCACGAGCGAGCCCCCGTCGCCTTTCGAGGCGGCGGGGGCTCGCCCCTTTTCCGGTGCCGGTCGGCCCTCCGGTCACAGCTCCTCGCCCGCCATCGCGGCGGCCAGCCGCAGGTGCGGGCGGGCCTCCGCGGCGCGGCCCTGGCGCTCCAGGGTGCGGCCGAGGAGCAGCCGGGCGTAGTCCTCGGCCGGGTCGAGGTCGAGGATCCGGCGCAGTTCGGCCTCGGCGCGGCCGAGCTGGGCGGAGTGGAAGTAGCTGCGGGCCAGCAGCAGCCGGACGGAGAGGTTGGCCGGCTCCTCGGCCAGCACGCCCTCCAGCATGCGGGCGGCGTCGGTGTACGCCTTGGACTCGAAGTAGAAGTTCGCGAGGCGGTACTCGTCGTGGACGGCCATGGTGCTCCTTCCGGGTGGATCCTTGCCTCCTCAAGCAATCGGCAAGCTTCAGCTATTCCGCACCGGCGACGGTGCCGGTGCGGGCGGCACCGGGCAGGGCCCGGGGCTGTGCCCCGGGCCGTCCGCCGCGCCCCCGTCGCCGAGCGCCCGGCACACCGCGGCGTCCAGGTCCAGCCGCCCGCCGGCCCGGTAGCAGTCCTCGTACTGCTGCTCGGTGAGCCCGGCCCGGGCCCGTTCGGCGCACTCCTGGTGCGGGCCGAAGAAGGAGCGCGAGCCCAGGAAGGGGTTGCCGACCGCGCGCCAGATCCGGTGCGCGGCGCCCTGCAGCACCCGGGCCTCGCACAGGTCGGCCGGCTCGCCCGGCCCGGGCGGCTCGGTCTCCAGGAGCGCCAGCAGGTCGATCCCCAGCACGATGCCGAGCAGGTCGTGGAAGCGGTGGTTCAGCCGGACGCACTCGCGGGCCAGCGCGCGGGCCGGCTGGACGGCGCCGTCCAGGTAGTGCGAGTACGCCGACGCGTACAGCACGTACGCGTACGCCCACTGCTCGCCGTGCTCCTCGCACACCTCGCGGGCCTGGCCGAACCAGAGCTCGGCGCTGTCCGGGTCGGCCTGGAACAGGTAGGCGAGGCCCAGCTCGATCATGGCCATCACCACGTTGCTGTTGAGCTCGCCGATGGTCCGGTAGTGCCAGAGCGCCTCCTCGAACAGCTCGGCGGCGCGTTCCGGGTCGTCGCCGATCAGGGCGACGCAGCCCTGGCGGTGGACGGCGTAGGCGAGGGCCCGGTCGTCGCCGGTGTCCAGGGCCTGGCGGCGGCACTCCTCCAGCGCGGGGCGGGCGGTGCCGAGGTCGCCCTGGAGGGTGGCCATGTATCCGGTCACCCACAGGGCCTTGGCCCGGGCCTCGGTGGGTTCGCGGTCCAGGGCGAGCGCGCGGTCCAGCCAGTGCCGGCCCTCGCCGAGGTGGCCGCAGCCGACCCAGTAGAACCAGAGGGTGGCGGCCAGCAGCAGCGCGATCTGCTCCTCGCCGGGCTCGGCGAGGCAGAACTCCAGCGCGGCGCGCAGATTGGTGTGGGCGAGCCGGGTGCGCTCGGCGGTCTCGGCCTGCCGGGGGCCGAACCACTCCACCTCGCCCCAGGTGGCCACGCCCAGGTACCAGTCCCGGTGCCGGCGCAGCAGCCGCTGCTCCCGGCCGGCGGCGCGCAGCCAGTGGCCGCCGTACTCCCGCAGGGTGTCCAGCATGCGGAAGCGGACGCCGAAGGCGCTCTCCTCGCGCAGCACCACGGACTTGGCGACGAGTTCGTCCAGCAGGTCGAGCACGTCCTCGGGCTCGATGCCCTCGCCGGCGCAGACGTACTCGGCGGCCTCCAGGTCGAAACTGCCGGCGAAGATCGACAGGCGGGCCCAGAGTAAACGTTCCTGCGCTGTGCACAGCTCATGGCTCCAGCCGATCGTGGTCCGCAGCGTCTGGTGCCTCGGCAGGGCCGTCCGGGAGCCGCCGGTGAGCAGCCGGAAGCGGTCGTCCAGCCGGGCGGTGATCTGCTCCACCGACAGCGCCCGCAACCGGCCGGCGGCCAGCTCCACCGCCAGCGGGATGCCGTCCAGCCGACGGCAGAGCAGGCCGACGGCCTCCGCGTTCGCCTCGGTCACCTCGAAGGACGGCAGCACGGCCCGCGCCCGGTCGGCGAACAGCCGCACCGCGTCCGGCAGCGGGCCCGGACCCGCCCGCCGGTCCGGCGGCGGGTCGACCGGCAGCGGTGCCAGCGTCAGCAGGTGCTCGCCCGAGGCCCGCAGCGCGGCGCGGCTGGTGGCCAGCACCCGCAGGCCGGGCAGCGCGCGCAGCAGCGCGTCGGTCAGCTCGGCGCAGGCCTCCACCAGGTGCTCGCAGCCGTCCAGCACCAGCAGCAGGCGCAGCCCCGCGAGGTGCTCGCCCAGGACGTCCAGCGGCGGCCGGGCGGTGCCGTCGGTCAGCCGCAGCGCCTCCAGCACGGCGTGGCCGAGCAGCAGCGGGTCCTGCACCGAGGCCACGTCCACCAGCCAGGTGCCGTCCGGGAAGGCCCTGGCCGCCCGGGCCGCCGCGCGCAGTGCGAGCCGGCTCTTGCCCACCCCGCCGGGCCCGGTCACCGTCACCAGCCGGGCCCCGGCGAGCAGGCCCGCCAGCTCGGTCAGTTCCCGCTGCCGCCCGACGAAGCCCGTCACCTCGGCCGGCAGCCGGCCCGGTTCCGGCTCGCGCGGCCGCGCCGCGGGCTGTGCTGTCCAGTCGCCGGCCAAGCGCTGCTCCCGGTTGCTCCCGGCCCGGACCGCGCCGGCCCGGACGTGCGTCGGGCCGTACGGGCGACGGCCCGCCTGGCAGAACGAGGTGACCGGCCGGTAGGTTACGCGCACGGTTCGCACACCCGGGCGAGGCCACGGCCGTGACCCGGTCCGGAAACGCGGGCCGGGCGCGATAGGGTTCGGTTGGTAACCGGCAAGGCGAGGAGCGCGCAGAAGTGTCCGTGGGAGAGCTGGCCGGATTGCTCGTCGCCGTGTTCTGGGCGGTCCTGGTCACCCTGCTCGCGGTGGTGCTGGTCCGCCTCTCCCGGGTGTTGAAGGAGGCCACCGTCCTGGTCTCCGCGGTCACCGAGCAGGCCGTCCCCCTGCTGGCCGACGCGGGCGCCGCGGTGCGCAGCGCCAACGAGCAGCTGGAGCGGGTGGACGAGATCACCGCCAACGTGCAGGACGCCGCCGCCAACGCCAACGCGCTCTCCTCCACCGTGGCCGCCACGCTGGGCGGACCGCTGGTGAAGGTCGCCGCCTTCAGCTACGGCGTCCGCAAGGCCGTCGCCAAGCAGCAGGGGACCCTGCCGACCGGCCCGCTGCAGCCCGGCGAGCGCGACGAGCTCGCGCGACTGGTCCGGGCCGAGGTGCGCGCCGCGACCGCGCCCCGGAGCGGCCTGTTCTCCCGGGTCCGGCGAGCGGTGAGGAGCTGACGGCATGGCACGGATCTTCTGGATGGCCGTCGGCGCCGGCGCCGCGGTGTGGGCCATGAACAAGGCCAACGACGCCGTGCAGCGGCTCACCCCCGACAGCCTCTCCGGCACCGCCGCGCGCGGTGCGCTGCACCTGGGCGACCTCGCCAAGCAGTTCGCCCAGGACGTGCGCTCCGGCATGGCCGAGCGCGAGGAGCAGCTCAAGGACGACCTCGGACTGCACGGCACCGCCGTGGCGGAGCCCCGGAACACCCGCCGGGTCCTGCGCGGGGAGCCGCAGTACCGAGCTATCTCGGCGGCGCCCGGTCGCCCGGCCGCCGCCCTGCCTCCCGCCAGAAGTGCCCGTACCACCCCACAGACCATTGAAGAGACGCCCCGCCGAGCCCTGCCGCGGGGCGGAACGAACCGGAAGGACCACTAATGGAGTCGGCTGAGATCCGCCGCCGCTGGCTGCGCTTCTTCGAGGAGCGCGGCCACACCGTCGTTCCGTCGGCGTCCCTGGTCGCCGACGACCCCACCCTGCTGCTGGTCAACGCCGGCATGGTGCCGTTCAAGCCCTACTTCCTGGGCGAGGTCAAGCCGCAGTTCTCGCGCGCCACCAGCGTCCAGAAGTGCGTGCGCACCCTGGACATCGAGGAGGTCGGGAAGACCACCCGGCACGGCTCCTTCTTCCAGATGTGCGGCAACTTCTCCTTCGGCGACTACTTCAAGGAAGGAGCCATCAAGTTCGCCTGGGAGCTGCTCACCACTCCCGTCGCGGACGGTGGCTACGGCCTGGAGAAGGAGAAGCTCTGGATCACCGTCTACAAGGACGACGACGAGGCCGAGCAGATCTGGCGTGACGTCATCGGCGTGCCCTCGGAGCGCATCCAGCGCCTGGGCATGAAGGACAACTTCTGGTCGATGGGCGTCCCCGGCCCGTGCGGCCCGTGCTCGGAGATCAACTACGACCGCGGCCCCGCGTACGGCGAGGAGGGCGGCCCGGCCGTCAACGGCGAGCGCTACCTGGAGATCTGGAACCTGGTCTTCATGCAGTACGAGCGCGGCCACGGCGACGGCAAGGACGGCTTCGAGATCCTCGGCGACCTGCCGAGCAAGAACATCGACACCGGCCTCGGCCTGGAGCGCCTCGCCGCCATCCTGCAGGACGTCGACAACCTCTTCGAGATCGACACCAGCCGGATGATCCTGGACCGCGCCGCCGAGCTCACCGGCCACACCTACGGCGCCGACCACAAGTCGGACGTCTCGCTGCGCGTGGTCACCGACCACATCCGCACCGCGCTGATGCTGGTCGGCGACGGCGTCACCCCCGGCAACGAGGGCCGCGGCTACGTGCTGCGCCGCATCCTGCGCCGCGCCATCCGCAACATGCGCCTGCTGGGCGCCACCGAGCCGGTGGCCAAGGAGCTCATCGACGTCGCGATCAAGGCGATGGCGCCGCAGTACCCCGACCTGGAGACCGACCGCAAGCGCATCGAGACGGTCGTCATCGGCGAGGAGGCGGCCTTCCTGCAGACCCTGAAGGCCGGCACCAACCTGCTGGACGTCGCGGTCACCGAGACCAAGCAGTCCGGCGGTGTGGTGCTCTCCGGCGACCAGGCGTTCAAGCTGCACGACACCTACGGCTTCCCGATCGACCTCACCCTGGAGATGGCCGAGGAGCAGGGCCTCCAGGTCGACGAGGCCGGCTTCCGCCGTCTGATGCAGGAGCAGCGGGACCGCGCCAAGGCGGACGCCAAGGCGAAGAAGATGGGCCACGCCGACGTCGCCGCGTACCGCGAGGTCGCCGACAAGTCCGGCGCGAGCGTCTTCACCGGCTACAGCCTGACCGAGGGCGAGGCCACCGTCGTCGGCCTGCTGGTGGACGGCGTCCCGTCGCCGGCCGCCTCCGAGGGCGACGAGGTCGAGCTGATCCTCGACCGCACCCCGTTCTACGCCGAGGGCGGTGGCCAGCTCGCCGACCACGGCCGGATCCGGCTGGAGTCCGGCGCGGTCGTCGAGATCCGCGACGTGCAGCAGCCCGTCCCGGGCGTCATCGTGCACTCGGGCGGCGTGCTGTTCGGCGAGGTCGTGCTCGGCGCTTCGGCGTACGCCACGATCGACACCGACCGCCGCCGGGCGATCGCCCGCGCCCACTCGGCCACCCACCTGACCCACCAGGCGCTGCGCGACGCGCTCGGCCCGACGGCCGCCCAGGCCGGCTCCGAGAACGCCCCGGGCCGCTTCCGCTTCGACTTCGGCTCGCCCGCCGCCGTTCCGGGCAGCGTGCTGGTGGACGTCGAGCAGAAGATCAACGACGTGCTGGGCCGCGAGCTGGAGGTCACCGCCGAGGTCATGACGATGGACCAGGCCCGCAAGGCCGGCGCCATCGCCATGTTCGGCGAGAAGTACGGCGACGAGGTGCGGGTCGTCTCCATCGGCGACTTCTCCAAGGAGCTGTGCGGTGGGACCCACGTCGGCAACACCGCCCAGCTGGGCCTGGTGAAGCTGCTCGGCGAGTCCTCGATCGGCTCCGGCGTGCGCCGCGTCGAGGCGCTGGTCGGCGTCGACGCGTACAAGTTCCTGGCCCGCGAGCACACCGTGGTGGCCCAGCTGACCGAGCTGGTCAAGGGCCGCCCGGAGGAGCTGCCGGAGAAGATCTCGGGCATGCTCGGCAAGCTCAAGGACGCCGAGAAGGAGATCGAGCGCTTCCGCGCCGAGAAGGTGCTGGCCGCCGCGGCGGGCCTGGCCGACTCGGCCGAGGACGTGCACGGCATCGCCGTGGTCGCCGCGCAGGTCGCCGACGGCGTGGGCGCGGACGAGCTGCGCAAGCTGGTCCTGGACGTGCGCGGCCGACTGGGCGCCCGCCCGGCCGTGGTCGCCGCGTTCACCGTGGCCAACGACCGCCCGCTGACCGTGATCGCCACCAACGAGGACGCCCGCGGCCGCGGCATCAAGGCCGGCGAGCTGGTCCGCACCGCCGCCAAGACCCTCGGCGGCGGCGGTGGCGGCAAGGACGACGTCGCCCAGGGCGGCGGCTCCAACCCGGCCGCGGTCGGCGAGGCCATCGCCGCGGTGCGCGGCCTGGTCGCGGAGCGCGCCAGCTGATGGAGCAGGAGGAGAGGCCCTTCCGCCGTGGGCGGCGGATCGCCGTCGACGTCGGTGACGCCCGGATCGGGGTCGCGTCCTGCGACCCCGACGGGGTGCTCGCCACGCCGGTGGAGACCGTCCCGGCCGGGGTGAAGTCGCAGGCCAGGATCGCCGCGATCGTCGAGGAGTACGACGCGATCGAGGTGGTCGTCGGGCTGCCCCGTTCGCTCAGCGGCAAGGAGGGCCCGGCGGCGGAGAAGGTCCGGGCGTACGCCAAGCGGCTGGCCAACCGGCTCTACCCGGTGCCGGTGCGGCTGGTGGACGAGCGGATGACCACCGTCACCGCGACCCAGGGGCTGCGCGCCTCGGGGGTCAAGGCGAAGAAGGGCCGCTCGGTGGTCGACCAGGCCGCCGCGGTGGTGATCCTGCAGACCGCCCTTGAGTCCGAACGGGTGAGCGGACGCCCGCCCGGTGAGAGCGTCGAGGCGGTCGGCTGACCGGCCTGATCTAACGTCCCGAAGAGGGGTGGGGGGGGGGGCGGGCGCCGCCCCCCCCCCCCCGGATAGGGTAGGATGAGGGTATGGACCACACCCGAA
>NZ_JBEOSP010000064.1:0-38212 GCF_040303105.1 Kitasatospora sp. NPDC096128
CGCCGACACCAGCGCGCACTCCGTCCCCCCGTTCCCCTACGTCCACGCCTACAACGCGGACGGCAAGGAGATCTACAACCAGAAGACCCAGCCCACGGTCAAGAACACCCGTCCGTAGGCGTTCTGCCAGGCGCTCGGCGGTGGGGAGCGGCCGCCGCACCGCAGGCCCGGCGCGGGGCGGGCTGCGTTCGTCCACGACCGCCCGCCCCGCCTCCGACTCCGGTGGCGGGGCCGGTGGGTGGGACCGGAGGCGGGCCGGCCTCGGCCGTTCCGTGTGCGAGGTGAACCGGGGCTCAGCGGGGGTGGCGGCGCAAGGGCGCCAGTGGCGGGTTCCCGCCCGGTCAAGCCTCGGTCATGGCGCGGGTTCCGGCCTTGTTCGGCGGCGCCCGGCTTGGCTACCTTCCTACCGCTGACGCCTCGTAGGCTCGGCACCACTCCCTTGGCATGCCCCGATCATCGATCCTCCCGGCGGCGCCCCCGTCCCCCACAGGGCCGACGCTCCATGCCCCGCCGGGCCTCCAGGGCAGCCGTCTGCTCGTGCGCGTACCCCCTCACACCCCGGGCCTGCACCCCGGCGAGCCGCTCACCTCGGCCTGCCCGCACGCCCGGGGCCCGACCCCCCACCTGGGAGGGCTCCGTTGCGCAACTTCCTTTCCCCCCTGCGGCACGGCCGGCTCCGGGCCGGCACCGCGACCTTCGCGGTCGGCGCCGTGGTCGCCGCCGGCCTCGCGCTCGCCGCCCCGGCCGGTGCCTCGGCCGCCGCATCCGGCACGACCGGGGCGGCCGGCACCGGCGTCAAACACGTCTGCGCCAAGCCGACCGACCGTCACCAGATGGCCTGCGACGCCCTGGTGCGCACCGACGTCGTCCAGCCGCACGCCTTCTCCCTCGGCGCGGTCTCCCCGGACGCGACACCCTCCGGCTTCGGCCCCGGTGACCTGCAGAGCGCCTACGCCCTGCCGGCCAACGGCGGCGCCGGGCAGACCGTCGCGATCATCGACGCGATGGACGACCCCAACGCCGAGTCCGACCTGGCGACCTACCGCACGCAGTACGGGCTGCCTGCGTGCACCACCGCCAACGGCTGCTTCAAGAAGATCGACCAGAACGGCGGCACCAGCTACCCGACCTCCGACACCGGCTGGTCGGGCGAGATCTCCCTCGACCTGGACATGGTCTCCGCCATCGCCCCGAACGCCCACATCCTGCTGGTCGAGGCCAACTCGGCGACCATGGGCGACCTCGGCGCCTCGGTCAACCAAGCCGTCGCCAAGGGCGCCAAGTTCGTCTCCAACAGCTACGGCGGCGCCGAGGACTCCACCGACACCGCCTCCGACAGCCAGTACTTCAACCACCCGGGCGTGGCGATCACCGCCTCCTCCGGCGACTCCGGCTACGGCGCCCAGTACCCGGCCGGCTCCCAGTACGTCACCTCCGTCGGCGGCACCTCGCTGACCCGCGACTCCAGCGCCCGCGGCTGGAGCGAGTCCGTCTGGGGCTCCAGCTCCGGCGGCAACGGCACCGGCTCCGGCTGCTCGGCCTACGACCCCAAGCCGAGCTGGCAGACCGACAGCGGCTGCGCCAACCGCACCATCGCCGACGTGTCGGCGGTCGCCGACCCGGCCACCGGCGTCGCGGTCTACCAGACCTACGGCGGCAGCGGCTGGGCCGTGTACGGCGGCACCAGCGCCTCCGCACCGATCATCGCCGCTGTCTACGCCGACGCGGGCACCCCGGGCGCGTCCGACGTCCCGGCCAAGTACGCCTACCAGCACACCGGTTCGCTGAACGACGTGACCAGCGGCGCCAACGGCACCTGCTCGCCGACCTACCTGTGCACGGCCGGCGCCGGCTACGACGGCCCGACCGGCCTCGGCACCCCCAACGGCCTGGCGGCCTTCACGGCCGGCGGCAGCACCGGCGGCAACACCGTCACCGTCACCGGCCCCGGCAGCCAGAGCGGCACCGTCGGCACCGCCGCCAGCCTGCAGATCCACGCCAGTGACTCGGCCTCCGGCCAGAGCCTGAGCTACTCGGCCACCGGCCTGCCGGCCGGACTGTCGATCAACTCCTCGTCCGGCCTGATCTCCGGCACCCCGACCACCGCGGGCAGCAACAACGTCACGGTCACCGCCAAGGACACCACCGGCGCCACCGGCTCCGCCTCCTTCACCTGGACCATCGCCGGCTCCGGCGGCGGCACCTGCACCGGCGGCGGCCAGCTGCTCGGCAACCCCGGCTTCGAGACCGGCACCGCCTCGCCGTGGACGGCGTCGAGCGGCGTGATCGACAACTCCAGCAGTGAGCCCAGCCACTCCGGCTCCTGGAAGGCCTGGCTCGACGGCTACGGCACCACCCACACCGACACCCTGAGCCAGACCGTCACCATCCCGGCCGGCTGCAAGGCGACGCTGAGCTTCTGGCTGCACATCGACACCGCCGAGACCGGCACCACGGCCTACGACAAGCTCACCGTCCAGGCCAACTCCACCACCCTGCACACATACTCCAACGTCGACGCCGGCACCGGCTACGTGCAGCGGACCTTCGACCTGTCGAGCTTCGCGGGCCAGAGCGTGACCCTCAAGTTCACCGGCACCGAGGACTCCTCCCTGCAGACCAGCTTCGTCATCGACGACGCCGCCATCAACGCCTCCTGAGCGACTGACAGCTCCAACCCGCGTGGGCCGCAACCTCGTTGCGGCCCACCGGCCTGTTCCGGCCCCCTGTTCGGCAGTGCACGGTGCTGATCGTCGGCGCGCTCGCGGGCGGGACGAAGCGCTTCGGCGAACGGCGCGTGCCGGGGCGCGGGGACTACCAGGGGACTGTCCGGCCGAAGCGGTCCAGGTACGCCAGGCCGGGTGTGCCCAGTCGGGACAGCAGGACGTCCGCCAGCAGCGGAACGGTCTCCTCGAGCGTGAACGGCGCGTCCGGACCGCCCAGGGCGGTGCGGATCCAGCCCGGTGCCAGCAGCACGAAGGCGCGCCGCGTCCCGCTCCGCCGGGCCGCGAAGCTGCGCAGGAACATGTTCAGGGCCGCCTTGCTGCCCCGGTAGACCTCGCGGCCCCCGGTCGTGTTGTTGCCGATGCTGCCCTGCCCGGAGGACATCACCCCGATCAGGCCCGCCGGGGACACCAGTTCCTCAAGGGCTTCGATGACCCGCATGGGGCTGAGCGCGTTGGTGACCATCACCTCGATGAAGTCGGCCGTCGCCACCGCCCCGATCGGCGTGTCCTCACCGGTGGTGATTCCGGCGTTGACGAAGAGCACGTCGAGTGGGCGGTGCGCCAGACGTTCGCGCAGCACGGGCAGGCGGCCCGGGTCGTTGATGTCGAGCTGCTCGATGGTGACCCGCCCGTCGGAGCGGTCCGCCAGGTCGTGCAGCGGCGTTCGGACCGTGGTGTCGCGGACCGTGCCGACGACCGCCCACCCCCGGTCGAGGAACTCCGCCGCCATCGCGTGGCCGAGGCCGCGCGAGGCCCCGACGATCAGTGCGCTGGGTGCGGTGGGTGCGGTCGTTGCGGTCGTTGCGGTCGTTGGGAGTTGTTCGCTGCCAGTCGATGACATCCGTCGTCATCTCCGTTCTTCGAGCCTCGGCTTCCGTTCGGGCATCGTCGAGTGTTCCGCCCGCCCCGCCCCTCGGGCGAGCCGCACGGGCCGGTTCGTAGGATTGCCGACATGGCAAGGGTCCTCATGTCGGAATCCGCTCCGATCCAGCCCGACGACGTGCGAATCATCCGGGCGTTGCAGATCGCCCCGCGGGCTTCGTTCGCCGCGATCGCGGCCGCCCTCGGCCTGACCGAGGGCGCCGTCAACCGCCGGTACCGCCGGCTGCGCGCCGACGGTGTCATCCGGGTGGCCGGGGTGGTCAACCCGGGCGCCCTGGGACAGAGCAGGTGGCTGGTGCGACTGCGCTGCCGCCCCGGCAGCGGCCCGGCGATCGCCGACGCGCTGGCCAGGCGTGCCGACGTCAACTGGGTATCCCTGGGCGCGGCGGGCAGCGAGGTCACCTGCGCGACGCAGTCCCGGACCCGGGAGCAGCGCGAGGACCTCCTCGGGCAGCGGCTGCCCCGCACGGCGGCGGTGCTCGACATCAACGCCGCCGCCATGCTCCGGCAGTTCCTCGGCGGCCGGGGCCACTACTGGTCCGCCTTGCAGGGCACGCTGTCCCCGCAGGAGGAGGCCGCGCTGGGCAGCGGCGGGCCGCCTTTCACCGAGTCCCCGGTCGTCGCGCGCGAGCCGCTGCGCCTCACCGCCGAGGACGAGAAGCTGTTCGACGCGCTCGCGGTGGACGGCCGCGCCGGTCTCGTCGATCTCGCCGCGGCCGCCGGGCTCACCCCGGGGCGCGTCTCGCGGCGCCTCGACGCGCTGCTCCGGCACCGCGTCCTCCACATCGACGTCGAGATCGCCGCGGCGGCCCTGGGCTATCACGCCCGTGCGCACCTCCTGCTCCGTGTGCACCCGTCGGAGGTGAAGAACGCGGGCCGCGCGCTCGCCCGGGAACCCGGGATCGCCTTCGCCGCGGCCGTCTCCGGGCCCTGGAACATCCACGCCGTCGCGCACTGCCGGGACCTCGACGAGCTGTTCGAGTTCACCTCGGAGCGCATCGGGCCCCTCGCCGGGCTGCAGAGCATGGAGGTCTCCCCCGTGCTGAGGCAGGTCAAGCAGGCCGGCACCCGGCTCGTCGACGACCGCCTCGTCGACGACCGCCTCCTCGTGCCGTCCGGCGCCCGCGCGCGGTGCTGACGGCGGCGGGGGCGGGGGCGGCCTAGTCCAATCCCCGGGCCCGGCGCAGGCGGGCCGCGAGGGTGTCGGGGGCGATGATCGGCTCCGGGTACTCGGGGGCGAGCAGCCACGGGCGGTGCACGGCCGGTCCGGGCAGGTGGGCCAACTCCGGTACCCAGCGCCGTACATACGCGCCGTCGGGGTCGAAGCGGTCGGCCTGGCGCAGCGGGTTGAGGACCCGGTTGGGCCTGGTGTCGGTGCCGGTGCCGGCCACCCACTGCCAGTTGAGCTGGTTGTTCGCCACGTCGCCGTCGACCAGCAGGGACAGGAAGTGGGCGGCGCCGATCCGCCAGTCCAGGTGGAGGGACTTGGCGAGGAAGCTCGCCGTCAGCAGCCGGGCCCGGTTGTGCATCCAGCCCTCATGGGCGAGCTGGCGCATCCCGGCGTCGACGATCGGGTAGCCGGTGCGGCCCTGCCGCCAGGCCTCGGCCTCGCGCTCGTCGTGGTGCCAGCGGTCGTCCCGGGTGCGGTAGTCGCGGTGCGCGGCGTCGGGGCGGGCGGCGAGCACCTGGTGGTGGAAGTCCCGCCAGGCCAGCTGCCGGACGAAGGCCTCCGCCCCGCTGCCGCCGCGCTGGAGGGCGCGGGCGGCCAGCTCGGTGGCCGACAGGCAGCCGAAGTGCAGGTACGGGGAGAGCCGGGAGGTCTCGTCGGCCGCCAGGTCGTCGTGCACGTCGGCGTAGGCGTCGACGTCCCAGCGCCGCCACCGCTCCCGGGCCGCGGTCTCGCCGCCGCGCGGCAGGGACGGCGAGAACGGGCCGCCGACCGTGAGGTTGTCGCTGCCGATGCCGGTCGGGGTGCGCAGTGCCCGGGGCGCGCCCAGCACGGTGCGGTGCGGGGCCTGCTGCCAGGCGCGGTGGTACGGGGTGAAGACGGCGTAGTGGTCGCGGCCGGCCGGGGCGACCCGCCCGGGCGGCACCACGGTCACCGAGGCGTCGTGGACGTGCAGCCGGTCGCCGAACAGGGCGAGCAGCCCGGCCTCGCGCCGGCGGGCGAAGGTGCTGACCCCGGCGGCCACGTGCACCGTCCCGGCCCCGGCCTCGGCGGCCACCACGGCCGTCTGCTCGGCGGTCGCGCCCCGGCGGACGATCAGGCGGGAGCCGGTGCGGCGCAGCGAGGCGTCCAGGTCGGTGAGGCAGTCGGCCAGGAAGGCCAGCCGGTTGGGGGCGGCGAAGCCGGCCGCCTCGACGGCGGGGTCGAGGACGAACAGCGGCACCACCTGGTCGGCGGCGGTGCGGGCGGCGTGCAGGACGGGGTTGTCGTGCAGGCGCAGGTCCTGGGTGAACAAGGCGATCGAGACGGTCATCGGCGGGCCCTCGGAGCGGATGCGGTCGGGGTTCTCGGGGTGCGGGGTTCCCGGGGTGCGGGGTTCCCGGAGCTGTCGGTGTACGGCGGGACGGCGGCGCTGCGCGGCGGATGCCGGACCGTACCGGTTCCTTCGGAGCCGAACGCCCCGCGGATCGGTCCGGTGCCGCCACCGGTCACGCCGCATGCCGGGCGCGTTCCGTGATGTTGCGCGCCATGGCGTCGAACACCACCGAGTGGAACAGCGCCACCGACCACCAGTAGGCGTGGCCGGCCAGCCCGTGCGGGTGGAACAGGGCGCGCTGGCGGTAGAGCGCGCCGCCGTCGCCGTCGGGGGCGACCCGCAGTTCGAGCCAGGCCAGGCCGGGCAGGCGCATCTCGGCCCGCAGGCGCAGCAGGCGTCCGGGCTCGATCTCCTCGACCCGCCAGAAGTCGAGGGCGTCGCCGACCCGCAGGTGGTCGGGGTCGCGTCGGCCGCGGCGCAGGCCGACTCCTCCGGCCAGCCGGTCGAGCGTGCCGCGCAGTGCCCAGGCGAACGGGAGGGAGTACCAGCCGTTCTCGCCGCCGACGCCCTCGACGACCCGCCACACGGCGGCCGGGTCGGCGGCCACCCGTCGTTCCCGCAGGTCCTGGTAGAGGCTGCCGCCGGCCCAGTCGGGGTCGGTGGGCAGCGGGTCGCTGGGCGCGCCGGGCAGCGACGCGGAGGACCAGCGGGTGGTGACCCTGGCCTCGCGGATGCGGCGCAGGGCCAGTTCGAGGGCGCGGTCGAAGCCGGTCAGCCCCTGCGGCGGGTCGGGGACCCAGTGGGCGATGTCGTGTTCGTGGCAGACCACCTCGTGCCGCAGCGACTCCACCAGCGGGCGGGCGAGCGGGCCGGGGACGGGGGTGACCAGGCCGACCCAGTGGCTGGACAGCGCGGGGGTCAGCACGGGGACCGGCACGATCAGCCGGGGCGGCAGGCCGGCCGCGCGGGCGTAGCGCTGCATCATCAGCCGGTAGGTCAGTACGTCCGGTCCGCCGATGTCGAAGGCCCGGTCGACCTCCGGCGGCAGCACGGCGGCGCCGACCAGGTAGTACAGCACGTCGCGGACGGCGATGGGCTGGATCCGGGTGTTGACCCAGCGCGGGGTGACCATGGCGGGCAGGCGTTCGGTCAGGTAGCGGAGCATCTCGAAGGAGGCGGAGCCGGAGCCGATGATGACGGCGGCCCGCAGTTCGACGGTGGGCACCCCGGCCTCCCGCAGCACCCGGCCGACCTCGGCGCGCGAGCGCAGGTGCGGCGACAGCCCGGCCTCGGCCACCCCGGCGGGCACCAGCCCGCTGAGGTAGACGATCCGGGCCACCCCGGCCCGGGCCGCCGCGCGGGCGAAGGCGCGGGCGGCGCGCCGGTCGGTGGCTTCGAAGTCCGGCCCGGTACCGAGGGAGTGGACCAGGTAGTAGGCGACGTCGATGCCGTCGAATGCGCCGTCCAGCGTCGCCGGCCGGGTGACGTCGCCGGTGGCGGTCTCGACCTCGGCGCGCCACGGCTGGTCGCGCAGCCGCCCCGGGTCGCGGGCCAGGCAGCGGACCCGGTGCCCGGCGGCGAGCAGTTCGGGGACCAGGCGGCCGCCGATGTAGCCGGTGGCGCCGGTGACCAGGCAGGTCCGGCCGGCCGGGGGTCGCTCGTCCATGGTCCGCTCCTTCCGTACGACGGGTGATGCCTGGGGGGGTAGTGCCTGGGGGGGGTGTCGTCCGGGCTCCGGTCAGCGGAGCAGTCCCTCCAGGAGGTCGAGGGCGGTGGCGAGGTCGCGCGGCCGCAGCGTGCCCGGTGGTCGGCGGGGTCCGGCCCAGCCCGGTCCGGCGACCAGCACCACCGGCTGGGTGCGCGCGCCCTGCGGGCCCCAGGCCGTCCGGACGACCCGCTCGACCAGGGCCCGGTCGGCGGTGCGGGTGACCTGCGACCAGAGCAGCACTGCGGGCGGCCCGGTCCGGTGCACCGCTTCGAGCAGCGCCTCGGGCGGCAGGGCGGGGCCGAACATCCGGAACGGCAGGCCGCGCTCGGCCAGCGCCGCGGCGAGCGCTTCCAGCGGGAGGGCGTGCAGTTCGGACGGCATGCCCGCGAGCAGCGCGGCCGGGCCGGGCACCGGCTCGGGCCGGTCGGCGACCCGGCGCAGCGCGGCCGCGATGTGCCAGGACAGCAGGTGCTCCACCTCGACGTAGCGCTCGCCCTCGGCGACCCACTTGCGCCCGGCCGCCCGGAGCGCCGGGGTCATCACCTCCGTCCAGGCGACGACCGCGCCGAGCTCGTCGACGCTGCGGCGCAGGATCCGCGCCATCTCGGGGGCGTCCAGCCGTACGGCGGCCCGGGCCAGGCCCCGGCACTCGGGGCGCACGGTGCCCACCGGCAGGGTGTTGCCGCCGGAGGCCGTGCCGGTGCGGGCGGTCCCGGCCGTCCGGGCCTTCGGCGGCTCGGGCCCGGCCCCCGCCAGGGCGATCCGGGCGGCCTCGGCGGGGTTGACGCCCCGGGCGGTGAGGCGGCACATCTCCTCCAGGACGGCCACGTCCTCCGGCTCCCAGCGGCGGTGCCGCCCGGGGGCCCGGTGGGCCGGACCGATGCCGTAGCGGCGCTCCCAGGACCGGATGGTGGTGGGCGAGACGCCGAGCCGGCGGGCGAGGGCTCCGGTGGTCAGCCCGGCCGGGGCCGGTGCGGTCGGGGCGGTCGGGGCGGTCACGGCCGCGAGCCTACGACGGGACACCGGGGGGCGGTCGGCCGACGCGCGCGCGGCCGGGGCAGGGGCCCGGGGGCGCCGCCGAGCTCGGTGCGCAGCCGGCCGAGGGCGTCGCGGATCCGGGTCTTGACGGTGCCCAGCGGCGCCCCGAGCGCGGCGGCCGCCTGGGTGTGGGTGCGGCCGCCGTAGTAGACCAGCAGCAGGCACTCGCGTTGGAGCTCGGTCAGCGCGGACAGCGCGTGCCGGACCAGCTCGCGCTCCGACTCGCGCTCCAGCTCGCCCTCGACCTGGTCGGCGACCTGGTCGAACGCCGGGGCGTAGCCGCGCAGGGCGGCGGCGCGTTCGCGGTCGGCGGCCGCCTGGGCGGAGCGGACCCGGTCCACGGCGCGGTGGTGGGCCACGGTGACCATCCAGGGCAGGACCTCGCCCCGCTCCGGGCGGTAGCGCGGGGCCTCCCGCCACACCTGCCAGAACACCTCCTGGACGACCTCCTCGGCCTGGGCGCGGTCCCGCAGCACCCGCAGGACCAGGCCCAGGACGGTGCCGGCGGTGGCCGCGTAGAGCTCCTCGAAGGCCCGCTCGTCTCCGCGGGCGACCGCGGCCACCAGCACGCGCAGCCGGGCCCGCCCGTCGTCGGCGCGGTCGGGGACGGCGGATCCGGTGGGCGCCCGGTCGGTGTTTGCCTGCACGATCCGACCGTCGCGCAGTCGCGGGCCGCACCGGTAGTCGCAACGTTTTCGCAGCGTTCTGCGCAGGCCGGGCGGGCGTTCCGGTTCCTCGGACGAACCCGATTGCGCACCAAGTGGCTCGGCGCCCGACGGGACGGGCAGAGCAGAGGCAGGCGCCCCCCGCTCTCCACTGGCCGCAGGCTACGGCAGATCTCGGACGCGGTCCGCGAACGGGCCGGCCACCGCGGTGGCCGACAGCGCCGAGCCCGCCGTCCGCGCTTGCGGCGGAAACCAGCGGGAGGGCGGGAGGGAGGCGGCCGACCGGCTCCGCTCGGACATCGCCCGGGCCGTCCGGGCGCCGCCAGCCGGGGACGGACCCGCCGAGGACACCTGAGCCCGGGGAGCCCGTGCGCCCCCAGTCGACGTCACTGAAGGCACAGTTGTGGGGCGGTGTCAGCGGTGCCGGGTAGCGTGGCCACGGTCACACACCTGCCCGGGAGGTCGACGATGCACTCGAGCGGCTGCTGGTGCTGGAGCGGGCCGCGACCGCGATCCCCGACGCGGCGGCAAATGAGGTTGCGGCGGCCATGCTCGCGCTCTGATCATCGGTTCGAGCAGTCCACGCGAGCCGTCCGCTTGATCCACCCACTCGATCAACCCACCAGGAACTGCGAAGGGCAGGTGCCGTTCGATGTCCACACCGGAGCCGACCGAGGCCCGCATCGAGGATGCGGGCAACGTCCTGATCGCGCCTTCGACGCTCCAGGACCACGACGTGGTCAGGGACTTCTTCGGGTCGGTGACCACGCCGGAGGACCTTGCCTCCGGCTCGGCCGACCTCATCCTCAGGACCGTCTACCTGTGCGGCGATATATCCGGGCTCGAACCCCGCCGACTGCGCACGGCCGACCGGGTGTTCGTCATCCGGGAGCTGTCACACGGCTACCGGGAGGACGCCGACGCGCCCTGGAGCGTCGTCGGCCTCGGCCGGGTCCCGGTCCGCGTGCACGGCGTCGGCGTGTACTACCACCGCTTCTTCGGGCTCGACGAGGGCCACTTCGAACGGATCAGCGCGGAGCACGAGTTCCAGTCCCTGACGGAGTCGAACAAGCCCGGGAAGGCCCATCGCAGCGGCATCTACCTGACGCCCGTCACGCGCGACGGTGACGAGCTGCACTTCCGCCTGCTCCGGTGCTCCACCAACCTCTCGGGGCCGACCGAAGGCTTCCGCCCGACCGACACGAGCATCGTCGAGGCCCTGAACCGCGAGGCCGCCGGCATCTTCCGCGACCACGCGCCGCTGAACCACGTCCTCGCCCAGATCTACCACAACACCCGGGCCACGGCGGAGCGCAAGCAGTCCAAGGCCCGGATCTCGTCCCACGCGGACAAGACCAAGGACATGCCGGTCAACGGCATCATGGCCTTCTGCACCTTCTACGACCGGCTCGACGAGCTGCAGCCGCTGGCAGGCGACGCCTTCGACTACGGCGTGAAGGGCGTCAGCGGGCTGACCAGGCTCCAGTTCCGCCTCAAGGACGCGACCGGAGAACTCGACGGGGTCGCTCTCCCCGCGCAGTTCACCGTGACCCTCCATCCCGGGTCCGTGTTCTTCATGCCGCTGTCCACCAACCGCCTGTACACCCACGAGATCCGGCCCTCGGCGCTGGACGCCGGGCTGCTCCCGACCCGCCTGGGGTACGTGGTGCGCTGCTCGAACGCCGAAGCCGTCCACAAGGACGGCCACACCTTCCTCAAGGTCTCCGAAGGCCTGGTGAAGCTGGAGCCGCCCACCGAGGAGGGCATCGACGAGCTGCGCGGGCTGTACGCGGAGGAGAACCGGAGCCCGTCCTTCGTCGACTACGGCGACGGAATCCTCTTCAGCATGAACACGGGAGACTACCGTGCCCCCCAGCTCTAGGTTCCCGGAGGAGGAGTTCCTCTCCTTCGGACTGCCGTCCGAGGAGGACCTCTTCACCGAGCTGTCCGCGTCGACCCGTTGGGAGGACGTGGGCAAGGGCCGCCAGGGCGCCGTGCTGACCAGGGTCGACGGGGCGGGCGGCGTGCCGCTCGTCCGCACCACCACCCGGTACGGCAGCCCGGCGCAGCGCTTCCGGGCGGTGCACGAGCGGCTGGCGCAACGGGTCCAGGAGCGTGCCCAGGAGCATCTGGAGCTTCCGGTCGGCTTCAACAACGCCCTCATCGAGCGCTACACGAACGCCTACACGACCATGGGCGCCCATTCCGACCAGGCCCTCGACCTGGCCGACGGGTCGTTCATCGCGGTCTTCTCCTGCTACGAGCACCCCGAGGCGGGCCCGCCGAGGAAGCTGATCGTCGAGCCGAAGGGATCCGACGGTGGGACGTACGAGAGGTTCGAGATCCCCCTCGACCACCACGGCGTCGTCGCGTTCTCCGTCGAGGCGAACCGGCGGCTCAAGCACAGGATCGTCTTGGACGCACCCGGCCGGGCGGCGGACAACCGGTGGTTGGGCGTGACCTTCCGGACGTCGAAGACCCTCCTCCGGTTCCGCGACGGACAGGCCCGCCTCCCCCGGGGCGAGCGCCTCGTGACGGCCGACGAGGAGCGGCAGCGCGAGTTCTACCGACTGCGGCGCCGCGAGAACGACGAGACGGACTTCCGCTACCCGCCGGTGGCGTACACCGTCAGCGGGAGCGATCTGCTGCCGCCCGTGTGAGCCCGGGACGCGAGGCGAACCAGCCCAGGGCGCGAGGCGAACGAGCCCTGGATGCGAAGCTGAGGGGCCCGCCCCGGCGGGCCCCTCGTCGGGCGGTCGGGGCGTCAGCCGAGGGTGACGGTGTACGGCCCGGCCAGGACGGCGTAGCCGTCGTCGGCCAGGAGGTACGCGTCGTAGCGGCCCGGGCCGCCGAGCTTGCCGGTGGCGAAGGTCAGGGCGCCGCTCTGGTTCGGGGCGTAGGACCAGGTGAGCGAGGAGCGGGAGCCCGGGGTGACGCCGGCCGGGTAGAAGCCGATCCAGTTCTTGGCGCCGGCCTGGGCCGCGGTCGGCAGGCCGTAGCGCAGGGTGAGGTTGCCGCCGCCCGCGACCGCGTTGAGGTCGCCGGTCAGCGTCGGGCCGGTCGCGGTGGACGGGGCGAAGGCGCCGTTGAGCGGGGTCGCGTAGGTGTCGTTGGCGGTCAGGCCGGGCAGGCCGAGGGCGGACTCGATGGTGCGGCCGATGCCGTAGTGGTCGTAGTGCAGCGGGCTGCTGGTCCCGGCCGGGACGGTGCCCTGCGAGCCGACCACGACGGTGGCGAGGTGGTTGTAGCCCTCGTTCTCGCTCTCGTCCCAGGTCAGGATGAGCAGCGAGCGCTGCTGGGTCCAGGCCGGGGAGGACAGCACCGGGGCGAGGGTCTGCTGCAGCCAGCCGTCCTGGGCCTTGAGGCTGGTGGCGCTGCCGTTGCCGGAGGCCTCGCCGTCGTAGTAGTCGTCGGCGGCGATCCAGGAGAAGTTCGGCGTGGTGGCCGCCGACTTGAGGTCGGTGGTGAGCTGCGAGGTGTCGAAGAGGTGGGCCGCGCAGCGGGCCGGGTTGCCGCTGATGTCGGTGTAGTTGATGAACGGCGCGTCGTCGGGCATGTAGTACGAGTCGTAGTTCTTGTTGGTGTTGCAGGGCGTGCCCATGCCCTGCTCGTAGGCCTTCCAGGTCTGGCCGGAGTCCTCGATGGTGTCGCCGAGGTTGCGCTGGGGGGAGTTGATGTTCGGCCAGTAGGTGGCGCCCTTGGTGTAGGTGTCGCCGCCGGCGACCGCCAGGTAGTTCTCGTCGCTGGGGTGGTAGACGCCGTGGGCGTCGGTGAGGGTGGCGCCCTGGGACATCAGGCTGTGGATGAACGGGGTGTCCGTCGGGTCGTTCATGATCTGGGCGTAGTCGGTGTTCTCCATCATGACGGTGAACACGTGGTCGTAGCCCGGCACTTGGGAGGCCGGCGGGGCGATCGGCGCGGGCGCGGCGACCGGGGTGTCGAGGGTGAGCGAGAGGTTGTCCAGGTAGCCGGTCTCGTTCGTGGTGGACAGGAACTGCACCTCGACCTGGATCGAGCGGGTCCCGGCCGGGACGGCTCCGGTGCTGCTGCGGGAGAGGAACTTGGTGCTCAGGCCGCGGTCGGTCGCGGAGACGGTCGGCAGCTTGGCGGTCGCGCCGAGCGGGTTGCCGCCGGCGTCCTGGAAGTGCAGGCTCACCGCGGCGTAGCCGCCGTACGTGGTCCAACCGCCCAGCCAGCCGGCCAGGTTGTAGTGCACGCCGCCGCCGTCGATCGCACCGGCCGCCGACGAGACGTCCACGGTCTGGGCCATCGAGCCGTCGCCGAAGTTGCCCGGGGCGAAGAAGGCCTTGCCGGGCGTTCGGCCGTCGCCGGGCAGGCCGAAGGAACCGACCGAGGAGCACATGACGTTGACGCCGCCGGCCTGGACCGTCCAGCCGGGGACGGTGGTGGCGGCGCTCCAGTCGTTGGTGCAGTAGCCGCCGGCCTCCGCGTCGCCGTTGACGATCAGGTTGCCGCTGCCGCCCGCCGCGTGGGCGGCGCCGGGGGCGCCGACGACCAGCGCGCCGACGAGCGGGAGGGTGGCGAGCAGTCCGCCGAAGGGGCTCCAGCGCAGTCGCATGGGGGTACCTCGTCCCGTTGGTTGTGCCTGAGGGTGGGTGCCGGTGGCGGTGCACCACGGGCGGGACATAGAGGTACCGGTTCCGTGCCGCCCGGGGAAGGGCGCGCGGGCGAACACGGGCCGAACTTGGTCAGACAACTTCGCGCAGAGCGGCCCCCACCGCCCGCCCGGGGCCGGCCGACGGGGGCTCCACCGCAGGTCCGGACGGGGCCGTGGAGGCCGTACGGGGCGTCAGGAACGGGTGAAGGTCCCGAGGCCGTCGATGTCGAGCTGTTCGACCACCGCCTTGCCCGCCGTACCGTCGCCGCCGACGGTGAAGGTCACCCCGGAGAGGCCGACCGCGTTCTCGCCCTTGCTGCGGAAGCTGAACACGTCGCCGTCGAAGTGCTGCAGCGGGTACTGGAGCTTGGCCGGTCCCACTGTCATCACCAGCCCGCCGTCCTGCTCGGTCACGGTCAGCGGCCCGTAGTAGCCGCTGGCGTAGGTCCCGGTGTAGGCGGAGTCCGGCTTGGCCGGGGCGGCGCCGGCCGGGGGCTTGGTGTAGTCGGTCTTCGAGACGGGGCTCGCCGCGGCGGCGGGCACGACCTTGCCGAGGAAGGTCAGCCAGTCGACCGTCTCCCGGCCCTCCTGGGCGAGGTCGAAGAACTCCTCGGCCACCGCCTCCGGGAGGCCGGTCGGCTGGCCGTTGGTCAGCACCACGATGCCCAGCTGCTCGGAGGGCAGCAGGGTCACGGTGGTCGCGGCGCCCAGCTCGAAGCCGCCGGAGTGGTTCAGCCGGAGCCGGCCGCGCGGGTCGGTGCCGACGTTCCAGCCGAGGCCGTAGGAGCCGGCGGTGCCGGCCGGCGCCCTGGCCGGGCTGTTGACGTAGTGCGGGGTGCGGGTCTCGTTCAGGGCGTCCGGGTCGATGACCGTCCGGCCCTCGAACTTCCCGTCGGCGAGCTGCAGCCGCATCCACCGGGCGAGGTCCTGCACGGTGGAGCTGGCCCCGCCGGCCGGCGACTGCGAGTCGGCGTTCTCGGTGGTGCTGACCTGCCAGCCGGAGTCGGTTCTGACGTGCGGCGCGGCCTTGTTCGCCGCGGCGTCGTAGTCGGAGCGCCGCGAGCTGGTGGAGTTCATCCCCAGCGGCTTGTAGAGGACGTCCGCCGCGAGGTCCTCCCAGGCCACCCCCTTGGCCTTGGCGACGGCCGCCGCGGCCTCGGTCAGGCCGTAGTTGGTGTACGCATAGCTCGCCCGGAACGGGGTGAGCGGCTGGTCGCGCAGGTGCTGGACGATGTAGTCGCGCTGGTAGCCGAGGTCCTGCAGCAGGTCACCCGCGTGGTCCGGCAGGCCGCTGCGGTGCGAGAACAGGTCGGCGACGGTGACGTGGCCGGTCACGTACGGGTCGGCCAGGGCGAAGCCCGGGTCGTGGGCGGTGACCGGGTCGTCCCACGTGGCGACCTTCTGGCCGACCGCCCCGGCGACCACCGTCGAGGAAATCGGCTTGGAGACCGAGGCGAGCTGGAACACGGTGTCCGGGGTGACCTGGTCGGGCTTGCCGAGCTCGCGGAGCCCGAAGCCCTGTGCATGGATCACCTTGTCCTGGTACACCACGGCGAGCGCCACCCCCGGCACGCCGGTCCTGGTCATCGCGTCCCGCACATAGCCGTCGATCCGGCCCACGGCGTCGTTCACCTGCTGCTCCGTCAGCTGCGGGGCCGGCTGGGCGGGCGGCGCGGTGGCCGGGGCGGAGGAGGGGCCCGGGATGGGAACGGCCTCCGGGTCGCCCGCCCCCGCCGAGGTGCACCCGGCGAGCAGCGGGCCGCTCAGCAGCAGGGCCGCCAGCGCCGGTGCGGCGACGGCCCGGCCGGGGCCCTGGGCGGTGCGCCTGGGCGCGCCGTGAGGATGCATCGAGGTCCTCCCTCGTCCGGGCGGCGCGGCCCCGGTCCCGTCGGTGCCGCCGTCCGCCGTACGGCGGGAGTGTGGACGGCTGTGCGCGCCCCGGGCCGCCGCCGCGCGCCGTCCCCCGCGCGAACCACCCGTCCGGCGGCGCACGGCCCGGGCCGGGGCGGCCCGGCCCTCCCCCGCCCGTGGGTCCGTCATCCGGTCATTCGGTCAGCGCCCTGGTCCAGCAGCGGCACCCGCACCTGGTTGAACCCGTAGTAGACGGCCAGCAGGCCGTGGACGGCGAGGGCGGCCGGGGCGGAGAGGAAGGCCAGGCCGACGGTGAGCGGGTAGACCACCAGGCCCAGCTCGAACCGCCACCGCCCGGCCCGGGCCGCAGGCACGTCCACCCGCTCGTCGAAGCAGCGGCCGGTGCGCGTGACGTGGTTCCAGAAGACGGAGAACAGCACCGCCTGGCCCACCATCACCCCGCCGTACACGGCCGCCGCCACGTTCGCCGCCGAGCCGTTGCGCAGGTTCTGCGCAACGACCGCGGTCGGGAAGGGCAGGACGGAGATCAGCATCAGCAGCAGCAGGTTGAGGAACATCAGGGTGCGGTCGACCCGCGCCAGGTGACCGAACACGCTGTGGTGGTTCACCCAGACCACGCCGATCACCAGGAAGCTCACCACGTAGGCGAAGTACGACGGCCACTGCGCACCGAGCGCCCGCCACAGCTCCGCCGCCCCGTGCGCCTGGGGGATCTTGATCTCCAGTACCAGCAGGGTGATCGCGATCGCGAACACCCCGTCGCTGAACGCCTCGATCCGCCCGGTGTCCCTCGTCTCTGCCGTCTCCACCGGCAGAGCATCTCAGCCGGGCAGCGCCACCCCACCGCGCAACGCCGGGCCCGCGCCGCTGGGGGCGGAGCGAGGAACGATCCGTCCGGCCGGGTCGGGCAGAATCGCGGCATGCGGCAGATCATCGTCATCGGCATCGGTTCGGGCGATCCGGACCACCTCACCCTCCAGGCCGTCAAGGCCTTCGCGGGCACCGACGTCTTCCTCCTCCTCGACAAGAACGAGCAGCGCCAGGACCTGATGCACCTGCGCCGCCGGATGATCGAGGAGCACGGCCGCCCCGGCCACCGGGTGGTCGAGGTCCCGGACGCCGAGCGCGACCGCACCACCCCGGCGTACACCGAGGCGGTCCAGGACTGGCGCCGCCGACGGGCCGAGCTGGTCGGGCGGCTGGTCGCCGAGCACCTGGCGCCGGACGAGACCGGCGCATTCCTGGTCTGGGGCGACCCGAGCCTGTACGACAGCGTGACCGCCGTCCTCGACGAGGTCCTGGCCGCCACCCCGGACGCCTTCGACTACCGGGTGGTCCCCGGGATCAGCAGCGTCTCGGTGCTCGCCGCCCGGCACCGCACCACCCTCACCAGGGTGGGCCGCCCGCTGCGGATCACCACCGCCCGCCGGCTGGCCGCCGACGGCTTCGGCCCCGGCAGCGAGGACACCGTGGTGATGCTCGACGGACAGGCCGCCCTCGCCGGCCTCGATCCCGAGGGCGTGCACGTCCACTACGGCGCCTACCTCGGCGGCCGGGACGAGATCCTGGTCTCCGGCCCGCTCGACGAGGCCGCGCCCGAGATCGCCCGGCTGCGCGCCGAGGCCCGCGAGCGCAAGGGCTGGATCATGGACACCTACCTGCTGCGCCGCACCGAGGAGTGACCAGGTGTCCTCCGGGCGGGTGCGGCAGAAGGGGAGCGGGTCGCCTCCAAGGAGATGACGTCGGCGTCGAGTTCGTCGATCGCGGCCATGATCGCGCCGAACTCGGCGTAGCACATGTGGGTGTGGACGGCGGTCGTTCCCACTCACCGCTGCGGGGCAGTCCCGGACTGGCCAGTCAAAAGGCGTCACCGGGTTCCCTCTTACGACACCCCGCCCGGCGGACGGGGCGAACCAGCTGCACCGGCCACCCTACGGGCAGTCCGCCGGTTTCCGGCCGGGGATTCACCCGATCGTCCGCATGGTGAGACGACGTCAGCCCGACGGGCGTAGCGGTGGCGCCGGATGCCGTCATACCGGGGTACTAGAGCGGGACTTGGCACCCCGGTATGACGGTTTCCGCCCGTCCCCGCCCGTAGCGTCCACCGTGTTGCAGGCGAAGACGGAAGCGAACGAGGAGGAACGGCGATGAGCAGGCGAGGACGGACCGTGGCGGCGGTGCTGCTGGCGGCGACGGCGACGTTGGGTGTGGCCGGCGCGCCGGGTGCGGTGGCGGCGACCGGGCGGGACGGCGCCGAGCGGCAGGCCAGGGCCTGGCTGCCGCAGCCCACCGGGCCGTACCCGGTCGGCACCACGGCCCTGCAGCTCACGGACGACGGCCGGGACGACCCCTGGAAGCCCGGGCAGCACCGCAAGCTGATGGTCAGCTTCTGGTACCCGACCACCCGGCCCGCCACCGGCGACGACCGCGCTCCGTACATGCTCCCCGCCGCCGCCGAGCACTTCGGCAGCGCCGGGAGCGTCGCCCAGCGCGAGAACAAGTTCCTGCCCGGCCGCACCGACTGGGCGGGCATCCGCACCCACGCTCGCACGGACGCGCCCGTCCTGCCCGGCGGCAAGCGGCCCGTCGTGCTGTACTCGGCGGGCTTCGGCGACCCGCGCACCTGGGGCACCGGCCTGGTGGAGGACCTCGCCTCGCGCGGCTACGTCGTCGTCACCGTCGACCACACCTACGACGCCTCCGAGGTCGCCTTCCCCGACGGGGAGCTCGCCACCTCCGTCTTCCCCGGGCTGATGGAGCAGCCCGGCGTCGACTTCGGCGCCCTGCTGCGCAAGACGCTGCAGGCCCGGGTCGACGACACCCGCTTCGTCCTGGACCGGCTCACCGGGCTGTGCCAGGACGAGCAGCTGCCGGCCGGCCTCGCCGCCTCCCTCGACCTCGACCGGATCGGCATGGTCGGCCACTCCGGGGGCGGCTCCGCGGCCCTGCAGACCATGCACGACGATCCGCGCCTCAAGGTCGGCATCAACCTCGACGGCCAGCTGCACTTCCCCCGCCCGGACGGCTCCGGAATCCAGCTGCCCCTGCCCACCGTCGCCGCGGACGGCCTGAACCGGCCCTTCCTGCTGATGGGCACCCAGGAGTCGGACTCCGGCAGCTACCACCGGCAGCCCGGCTGGGACGCCCTGTGGCAGCACAGCACCGGCTGGCACGCCGACCTGACCCTCACCGGCTCCCGCCACAGCTCCTACACCGACGCCCAGTCCCTGCTGCCCCAGCTCGCCCGGCAGGGCGCGATCAGCGGGGACCAGCTCACCCAGGACGTCGGCGACGTCCGCCCGGACCGCGCGGTGCTGGCCACCCGCTCGTACGTGGCGTCGTTCT
Source organism: Kitasatospora sp. NPDC096128 (assembly GCF_040303105.1). Classification (NCBI taxonomy): domain Bacteria; kingdom Bacillati; phylum Actinomycetota; class Actinomycetes; order Kitasatosporales; family Streptomycetaceae; genus Kitasatospora; species Kitasatospora sp. NPDC096128. The sequence continues at coordinate 19,338 of NZ_JBEOSP010000064.1, forward strand.
TCGACCGCTGGCTGCGCGGCCACGACGACCACCTCCTGGACGGCCCGTCGCCGCGCTTCCCCGAGATGGTCTACGAGCGGTAGCCCGCGGCCCGGAGCCGCAACCGGAGCCGTACGGACCGACCCGGCCGTACACCCCCGCCTCGCCCGGGTCGCCGACCACTGGGAGACCCTCACCGCCCAGGACACCTACCGCGACGGGCTCCGCGCCCTGGTGACGGGCCTGCTCTCCGCCACCTGAACGCGCGGAGAACCGGCCCGCCGGGCGAAGCACTCGGCGGGCCGGTTCGGTGGGTCGCTCAGGCCCGGGGGCTCGTTCCGGCCCAGGGGTCGGTGAAGGCCTTCCCGGGGACGGGCTTGGCGATCAGGGCGATCGCCGTGAAGAAGTTGACCTGGCCGATCGCGAGCATCAGCGTGGCCAGCGCCTTCTCGTCGTAGTGCGCGGCGACCTCGGCGTACAGCTCGTCCGACACCCGCTCGCCGTGCGGGTTGGGCTGCAGGACGGCCTCGACCAGGGCGAGAGCCGCCCGCTCGGGGGCGGTCAGGTACGGCGAGTCCTGCCAGGTGGACACCGAGGTGATCCGCTCCTCCGACTCACCGGCCTTGCGCAGGAATCCGGTGTGCAGGACGGTCAGGTAGGTGCTGCCGGCGAGCTGTCCGGCCCGCAGCTGGACCAGGCTGATGACGACGCGCGGGATCGACCGGTTGCCGACGGCCCGGAACAACGCGGCCGAGACGTCGGCGAGTTCGGGGACCAGCTCGGTCGGGTCGGTGGCCAGCCGGGGGCGCAACGGGATCTCGGCGGTGATCGTACGGGCGGTCGAGGTGCGGGTGGTCGAGGTGCGGGTGGTGCGGTCGGTGCTCACGGTGGCGTTCCTCTCGGGTGATCGGTGCTTCCATCGGTGCTTTTCACCGGTGCTTTCACCGACCCGACGGATCCCGGCGCCCGAGTGTGACAGCGCCCCGGAGAATCCCTCAGCCCTGTTCCGCGCCGCGCGCGCCGTCATGACCGGCCCGCACGCTCAGCACGGCGCCGGGCACGCCGGGCACGCCGGGCACGCCGGGCACCGAGCGCCCCAAGAGGTGCCGCCCCCGGCCACCGCCGATACTGGGGTCGCAGACCCGAGGCGGCCCCGACGGCCGGGTACGGCCCTCCCCGCGCCGCGGAACCCGAGGAGCACGCCGTGACCGGACCCGCGCCCACCAGCCCCTCCACCGGTCCCTCCACCGGCCCCGTCATCGTCGGCTTCGACGGCTCTCCCGAGAGCCTCACCGCCACCGGGTGGGCCGCCCACGAGGCGCAGCGCCGCGGCCTCCCGCTCGAAGTCCTGGAGGCCTGGCCCCTGCCCAAGCGGGACGTGGTCGGCAGCGACCAGACCTACCATCGCGCCCTGGCCCACCTCGCCGAGCGCGAGTCCGCGCTCGCCGCCCTGACGCCCGGCCTCCCGGTCTCCTCCTCCGCCGTGTCCGCCGACCCGGTCGAGGCCCTGGAGGCCGCCTCGCACCGCGCCTCCGTGCTGGTGCTCGGCTCCCGCGGGCTGGGCACCCTGCGCGGCTTCCTGGTCGGCTCGGTCAGCCAGGAGGTGCTGCGCCGCGCGGCCTGTCCGGTGGTGCTGGTCCGCGCCGACCACGACGAGCCGGAGGGCGCCGTCACCGTCGGCCTCGACCTGGCCCACCCGGCCGAGGAGGTCCTGGCCTTCGCCTTCCACGCCGCCGCCCTGCGCTCGGCGCCGCTGCGGGTCGTCCACGTCTGGGCCCGGCCGGCCGGCAGCGAGTACATGGCCTTCGACGCCATCGGCGGGCTGGAGGGCGAAGTCGCCGGCGTCGAGCGGACCGGCCTCGCCGAGGTCCTGGACCCGCTGCGCGCCCGCCACCCCGAGGTCGAGGTGACCGCCGACCTGGTCCGCGGCAAGGCCGCGGTCGCACTCGTCGACGCGGCCGCCACCGCCCGTCTGCTGGTCATCGGCCGCCGCCTGCACCACCTGCCGCTGCGCCGGCACCACCTCGGGCCGGTCGCCCACGCTGCCATCCACCACGTCCACTGCCCGGTCGCCGTCGTCCCCTACGGCTGAACGCGGCGCACGGGGTGGCGACGCACCGCCGAGGGCGGCTGTCGCAGGGCCCGCTACCCGGCCTGACCCGGCTGACCCCACTGCGCCAGGTCAGACGCGAATCCTTCGCATTAGGCTGTCCCCATGAATGCCCGAGCGACCACACGCCCCGGCGGGCGCAGCGCCCGCGTCCAGCAGTCCGTGCACCAGGCGGTCCGTGACCTGGAGGCGGAGGTGGGGCGGGAGGCGCTGACCGTGCCGCTGATCGCGGCCCGTGCGGGGGTCACGCCGTCCACCGTCTACCGCCGCTGGGGGGACCTGCGGGAACTGCTGTCCGACGTGGCCGTCGAGCGGCTGCGCCCCGACGCCCCCCCGGCCGACCACGGCGGCCTGCGGGCGGACTTGGCGGCGTGGACCGTGCAGTTCGCCGAGGAGATGGACTCGACGGCGGGTCGCACGTACATCCGCGACGCCCTGCTGGGCGACCCCGAGCAGGGCAACGCGGCGCGCTGCTCCGACTACGCAGCCGAGCAGTTGAGGGCCGTGTGCGTGCGCGCGGCCGGGCGCGGGGAGGCCGTGCCGGAGCTGGAGGCGCTGCTGGACGTGCTGGTCGCCCCGCTGATGTACCGGATCCTGTTCCGCCCCTCGGACCTGTCCCAGGCGTACACCGACCGCTTGGTGGCGGCGGCGCTGGGCCGTGCCGGGTCCTCTTCGGGGAGCTAAAAGCTAAAGGTTTGCGTTTTGGTGGATCGTCGACCTAGAGTGCTTAATGCAAAGCATTCGCCTCAACGCGCTCACGCGCCGCCTCCGCGGGCGCCGGCGCCACCGAAGGGGTCCACCGATGAGCAGCGCAGCCCCCCGCCCGAGCGCCCCCGCCACCAGCACCGGCTGGAGCCTCGGCGACATCCTCGTGCACCGGATCGACGAGATCGAACTCCCCCGCCACACCGGGCCGTGGCTGCTGCCGGACGCCACCAAGGAGGTGCTGGACGAGGCCGCGTGGCTGCGCCCCGACTTCGCCGACGCCGAGGTCCCGCGGCTGGCGAGCCACAGCTTCGCGGTGGAGGCCGGCGGACTGCGCATCGTCGTGGACACCGGCATCGGCAACGGCAAGTCCCGGGCCAACCCGGCCTGGGACGGCCTCGACACCGACTTCCTGGAGCGGCTGACGGCGGCGGGCTTCACGCCCGAGTCCGTGGACCTGGTGATCACCACCCACCTGCACACCGACCACGTCGGCTGGAACACCCGCCTCGCGGGCGGGGACTGGATCCCCACCTTCCCCAACGCCCGCTACCTCACCAGCCGCACCGAGTGGGACCACTGGGCCGCCACCGAGCTCGACGAGGCCCGCACCCGGATGTTCCGCGACTCCGTCGACCCGGTCCGCGACGCCGGACAGTACGACCCCGTGGCGGTGCCCGAGCAGGGCCGTGAGGTGGCGCCGGGCGTCCTGCTGGTCCCCGCCCCGGGCCACACCCCGGGCCAGGTCGCCGTCGAACTGCGCGGCGGCGACCGGCGGGCGCTGATCACCGGCGACAGCATCCACCACCCGGTACAGCTGTCCCACCCCCATGTGCACAGCTGCGTCGACATCGACTCCGCCGGGGCGATCCGCACCCGCGCCCGACTGCTGGACGGCCTGGCGGACACCGACACACTGCTGCTGGGCACCCACTTCCCGCGGCCCACGGCCGGCACCGTCCGCCGGGAGCACGGCCGCTACCGGCTGCTCGCCGAGCCCGGCGTCGGGATCCCCGGCACCCAGGCCTGACGCGAATCCTTGGCCTTAGTGCCTCAGATACTCCGCCGCCCCGCCCGCCGCCCAGCCCTCCGCCCAGCCAGGAGAAGGTCCATGACCACCTTCGAACTCACCCCGCCGGAAGCCGCCCGCTGGGCGGCCCGCGCCGGGCTCGTGCTGCCCGCCGAACGCCACGCCGCGGTCGCCGCGGTCGCCGACCACATCCACGGGGTCGTCGCGGTCCTGCGCGAGCTGGACTTCGCGGACGTCCCGCCCGCCGCCGCCTACCGGCCCACCCGTCACGCCGCCCACCCCGCCGGACAGGGACCGCACGATGCAGCCGTATGAGCTCTCCCTCACCGCCGCCGCGGACGCGATCCGCGCCCGGCGCCTCTCCCCCGTCGAACTGGTCGACTCCGTCCTCGCCCGCATCGAGGAGGTGGAACCGCACCTGGGCGCCTACGTCACCGTCACCGCGGAGCGGGCCCGGCGGGCGGCGGCGGAGGCCGCGCACGAAGCGGCGCGCGGCCGTTACCGGGGACCGCTGCACGGCATCCCGATGGGGCTCAAGGACCTGATCGACGTCGGCGGCCTGGCCACCACGGCCAGCTCCCGGGTCCGCGCCGACCACCGCGCGACGGCCGACAGCACGGTCGCCGCGCGTCTGACGGCGGCCGGCGCCGTCCTGGTCGGCAAGACCCACACCCATGAGTTCGCCTTCGGGCTGACCACTCCGCAGACCCGCAACGCCTGGGACCGCGGCCGGGTGGCCGGCGGTTCCAGCGGCGGCTCGGCGGTCGCCGTCGCGGCGGGCGCGGCGACCTTCGCGCTGGGCACCGACACCGGCGGGTCGATCCGGGTGCCCGCCGCGCTCAACGGGGCGGTCGGCCTCAAGCCGACCTACGGTCTCGTCCCCCGGCACGGCGTCACCTCCCTGTCCTGGTCGCTGGACCACGTCGGGCCGATCACCCGCACCGTCGAGGACGCGGCCCTGGTCCTGACCGCGCTGGCCGGACACGATCCGCGCGACCCCGCCTCGCTGTCCGTCCCCGCCGCGGACTACCGGCCGGGCGCCGACCCGGACCTGACGGGACTGCGCGTCGGCCTGCCGCGCAACTACTACTTCGACCACGTCGACCCGCAGGTGGCGGACGCCGTCCGGGCCGCCGTCGGGCAGTTGGAGGCCCTGGGCGCGCGGGTCGTCGAGGTCGACATCCCGATGACCCGCTACATCAAGGCCGTCCAGTGGGGCCTGATGGTGCCGGAGGCCGCGGCCTACCACGAGCGCAGCCTGCGCACCGTCCCCGAGCTGTACCAGGAGGACGTCCGCATCCTCCTGGAGGCCGGCGAGTTGATGAGCGCCGGGGACCACCTCCGCGCGCAGCGCGCCCGCACGCTCATGCGGGCCGAGTGGGAGCGGCTGCTGGAGCAGGTCGACGTGATCGCCGCCCCGAGCGTGCCGATGACCGCGGTCGGCGCCGACGAGACGACGGTCGACTGGCCGGACGGCACGGTCGAGGGCGTCTCCGACGCCTATGTGCGCCTCTCCGCCCCCGCCAACATCACCGGGGTGCCCGCCCTGACCGTTCCGGTCGGCCACGACCGGGCCGGCCTGCCGATCGGCCTGCAGCTGCTCGGCCGTCCCCTCGGCGAGCCGACGCTGCTGCGGGTCGGCCACGCCTACGAGCGGACCCGGCCGGCCCCGGAGCTCGCCGCGGTGGCCTGAGCACGGTGCACTCACGGACGGTGCACTCCCGGACGGTGGTGCCGGGGCGCTCCCCGCAGGGGGTGTCGGGCCAGTACCGTGTTGGCATACCTTCAGTACGTCAACGACAAGGAGCCACCGTGGCGCAGGGAGTACGGGCCCGGCAGCGGGAGCAGACCCGGGAGGCGCTGCTGCGCGAGAGCCGGCGGCTGTTCTCCACCCTGGGGTACGGCGCCGTGGGGCTGGCGGAGATCGTGGCGGCGGCCGGGGTGACCAAGGGCGCGCTGTACCACCACTTCGACAGCAAGGCCGAGTTGTTCCGCTCGGTGCTGGAGCAGGTGCAGCAGGAGGTGGCGGAGCGGATCGCCGTGACCGCGGACGCCCGGGAGGAGCCGTGGGAGCAGCTCGTGGCCGGGTGCGAGGCCTTCCTGAGCACCTCCACCGATCCCTCGGTCCAGCGCATCCTGCTGGTCGACGGGCCGGCCGTGCTGGGGTGGAGCGAGTGGCGGGCCATGAACGAGGCCACCTCCGGCCGGCACCTGGCCAGTGTGCTCACCGTACTGATCGCCGAGGGGACGATCCCGGCCCAGCCGGCCGCGCCGCTCACCCACCTGCTGTCGGGCGCGATGAACGAGGCGGCGCTGTGGCTGGCGGACTCGGGCGGGCCCGACGACCTGGCGGAGACCGTCCGGGCGCTCACCCGGCTGCTGGAGGCGCTGCGCGCGCGGTGACCCGCTCGGTGAGCCGCGCGGGGTGCCGCGCGGTGAGCTGCTCGGTGAGCTGCTCGGGGTGCCGTTCCGGGCGCCGGTCGGGGTGCCGGTCGGCGAGCCGGTCGCGGTGCGCGCAGGGGTAGCAACCGCCTTGGCCGCGGCGGATGTTGTTGAGCATCGGGGTGCCGATGTGGCCGCACCGGGTGCAGCGGCACCGCCACTGGTCGCGCACCCGGCCGGGGAAGGGCTCCAGCGGCTCCATGCCGATCGCGCGCATCTCCGCCTCGGCGGCAGCCGGGTCCACCGGGGCCCGGCCCGCGCAGCCGAGGCAACCGCCGCCGCCCGCACGGATCTTGAACAGCCGGGGGTGGACGGTCCGGCCGCAGGGCAGGTGCCGGCAGCGCCACCGCACCCTGGCTCCCGGGTAGGGGTCGAGTGGCTCGTACCCGGCCGCCCGCATGTCCGCCTCGGCCCGCTCCCGCCCTGCCGCGCGGCGCCGCCGGCCGGCGGCGGTGCGCCCGCACTGGCGGCAGCCGGCGCCGCGGCCGGTCCGCACCAGGGTGAAGGTGGGCGCGACGCGGTGGGCGCCGTCGGTACAGCGGGAGTTCCAGGCCACGTTCGCCCCGGGGTAGGGCTCCAGCGGCTCCAGTCCGGCCGCGCGCATCACCGCGACCGCCGTGTCGGGATCGATTCTTCCTGCCATGGCACCTCTCCCCTTGGGTCCCTCGCAGCTCTCGGTACGACGTCGAGGCGGACGCCGTTGGGGTCCACCACCGTCCGTCCGCCCCCGGTGTCCGCCTCCAGGACGATCCGCACCGCGCGCACCGGCCGCTTCCACTCCTCGGGCACCTCCGGGTGGGACGGGTCCACGAGGGTGAGTTCGACGGGCCGGGGGGCCGGGCGGCCGAGGACGAGACACCAGGGCGCCTCGCGTACCACCTCGAAGCCGAAGCACGCGTAGAACGCGCGGGTCTCGCCGAGGCGGGACGTACAGATCACCGGACGGAAGCTGGCCAGCATGGACGGCATCCCCATTCACGTACCAACGGTATGTCAACTGAACCTATTTGCGTACCATCGGTATGTCAACACGGTCGGTGGCGGCCCGTCCCGACCGCCGCCGGGCGACATCCGGACACGCACCGACGGCCGGTCCCGTCCCGGACCGGCCGTCGGGCCCCGCGGCCGCGCCTCCGACCGGCGCTATTCCACCGCGGCCGCCACCGGCTCGGCGGCGGCCTCCTCCTCCGCCCCGGCGCCCGCCGGCGGCGCCTTGACCACCAGCACCACCAGCACCGCGCTGGCCAGCGCCAGCACGGCCCCGATCCCGCCGATCACGTTCATGCCGTCGGTGAACGCGGCCCGGGCGGACTCCAGGAACGCCCCCGCCGCGTCGGCGGGCAGGTGCTCCGCCGCCTCCACCGCCCCGGCGAGCGTGCCGGCCGCCTCCTCCGGCACCGTGCCGGGCACGTCCACCCCTGCGCGGTACACGGCCGCACCGAGGCTGCCGAGCAGCGCCACGCCGAGCGCCATGCCCAGCTCGGTGCTGGTCTCCGAGATCGCCGAGGCCGAACCGGCCTGCTCCGGCGGGGCCGAACCGACCACGATGTCCGTGCCGAGGGCCACCAGCGGGCCGCCGCCCGCGTAGACGAAGGCGAAGCCGGTCACCACCTGGGCGATGCCGGAGGTGCTGTCGGCCGTCGCCAGCACGACGTGGCCCAGGGCCGACAGCACCAGGCCGGCCGCCACGACGTACGCGGGCCGCACCTTGGCCGCCGCGATCGGGGACACCATCGACGTGACGATCAGCGCGAAGGCCGCCGGCAGCAGGTAGAGGCCCGCCGTCATGGGCGACAGCTCGCCGACCAGCTGGAGGTACTGGGTGACGTACAAGTAGGTGCCGCCCGCCACCAGCATGCTGACCAGCAGGGTGGCCAGCGCGGTGCGAAAGGTCGGGCCGGCGAACAGCCGGAAGTCCAGCAGCGGGTCGGCCAGTGTGCGCTGGCGCCGGACGAAGACGCCGGCCACGGCCAGGCCCACGACCAGGGCGAGCGCCGGCACCAGGGCCGGGCCGCCCTTGGCGACCTCCTTGAGCCCGTAGATCACCGGCAGGATCGCCCCGAGCGACAGCAGCACGCTGGCCAGGTCGAGCCGGCCGACGTTCCCGTCCCGGTACTCCGGCAGCAGCACCGGGCCGGCGATCAGCAGCAGCGCCATGATCGGGATGGCCAGCAGGAAGACCGAGCCCCACCAGAAGTACTCCAGCATGGCGCCGCCGACCACCGGGCCGAGCGCGATGCCGACCGAGAACATGGTGACCCACACCGCGATGGCCATCCCGCGCTGGCGGGGGTCCGGGAACATCGTGGTGATCAGCGCGAGCGTGGAGGGCATCAGCGTCGCGCCCGCCACCCCGAGCGCCGCCCTGGCCGCGATCAGCGCGACCGGGTCGCTGGTGTACGCGGCGGCCACTGAGGCCACCCCGAAGGCGGCGGCGCCGATCAGCAGCAGCCGGCGCCGACCGATGCGGTCGCCGAGGGTGCCCATGGTGACCAGGAAGCCCGCGATCAGGAAGCCGTAGATGTCGATGATCCACAGCATCTGGGAGGCCGAGGGGGCCAGGGCCTCACTGATGTGCGGTACGGCCAGGTGCAGCACGCTCACGTCGATGGAGAGCAGGAGCGTGGGCAGCGCCAGGACGGCCAGCCCCAGCCACTGGCGTGGACCGGCCTGCTGGGGGGAGTCGGCGGTGGTGCTCAACGGGGTTCCTTTCCGGGAGTCCGGGGGTGTCCGGGGACTGCGTGGTGTCGAGGGGACGCGGGGCGTCGAGGGGGCGCGGGGCGTCGAGGGGACGCGGGGCGTCGAGGGCTTGTGAGGCAGGAGGCGGCGGTGCGACCAGGTGCCGGGCGACGGCCGCTGCGTTGGCCTGCTCGTAGAGATAGAAGTGGCCGCCGGGGAACATCAGCCGACGGAAGCCCGCCGTGGTCTCCAGCGACCACAGGTGCAGGCGGTCGGCGCGGACGACCGGGTCGTCCTCCGCGCCGAGGGCGAGGATCGGCACGCCCGTCCCGGCCGGCGGCCGTTCATGGGCCTCCATCGCCTCCAGGTCGGCGCGGATGGCGCGCAGGGCCGGCCCGAGCAGGTCGGGACGGGCCAGCAGCCCGGGTGCGATGCCGCCGATCTCCCTTAGATGGGCGAGGAGTTGGGCGTCGGTGCGCTGGTGCGCGGACGGCGGGCCGCCAGTGAAGCACGGGGGCTGGCGGGCCGAGACGGCGAGCAGCTCGGGCGGCAGGCCCTTGTGCTCCATGGCCCGGGTGAGCTCGTACCCGAGGACGCTGCCGAAGCTGTGCCCGATCACCGCGTACGGCAGCGGATCCGCTCCGGTCAGGTCGGCGAGCTCCCGGCTCAGCGCCCCGACCAGCGGCTCGATCCTGGTCGGCGGCTCCTCGCCGATGCGCGGCCCGCGGCCCGGCAGTTGGGCGGCCAGGAGCTCGACGTCGGCGGGCAGCACGTCCCGCCAGCCGCGGAAGGCCGACGGCCAGCCGCCGGCGTGCGGCAGCGCCACCACCCGTCGGCGCGGGCGCGGCCCGGGGCCCTTGGCGGGTGCTCCCAGGCGGGTCCACCAGTCACCCATCACCTTCCCCTTCCGTCTGCGGGTCGGCTGGGTCCGAACGGCCCGCGAACAGCGGGTGGTGGGCGCGCAAGTGGTCGACCACCCGCCGCTGGTGGGGTTGCAGCCGCTGGCCCGGCAGGTGTTCCAGCGAGTGCAGGAACGGATCGTCGGGGGCCGGCAGCCCGGCGAGCGCGCAGGCCGTGGCCAGCACCAACGTCGGCTGGTACCAGGCCGAGTAGCCGCCCTCGTGGGCCAACACGAGCCGCCCGTCCGCCAGTTCGTCCGCCAGTCGGCATACGGCCGAGGTCATGGCGTGGAAGGTGCGGCTGGTGCACAGCATCCGGCCCATCGGGTCGTGCCCGCCCGCGTCGACGCCGGCCGCGACCAGAATCAGGTCGGGGCGGAAGGCCCGGGCGGCGGGCGCCACCAGTTGCTCCACGACGGCGAGGTAGGCCTCGTGCCCGGAGCCCGCCGGCAGCGGCACGTTGAGCGTGGTCCCGGCGCCCGCGCCCGCGCCGGTCTCCAGGACGAGGCCGGACGCCGCCGGGAACAGCCCGTCCTGGTGGACGGAGACGTACAGCACGTCCGGGTCCTGGTAGAACACCCGCTGGAGGCCGTTGCCGTGGTGGACGTCCCAGTCCAGGACCAGCACCCGGCGCGCGCCGTGGCGCAGCGCGGTACGGGCCGCGACCGCCAGGTTGTTGTAGAGGCACAGCGCCATCGCCCGGTCGGGCTCCGCGTGGTGGCCGGGCGGGCGCACCAGGCAGTAGGCCCGGCCGAACCGCCCGTCCAGGACGGCCGTCACGGCCTGGGCGCAGGCCCCGGCGGCGAGCCGGGCGGCCCGCGCGCTGTGGTAGTTGACGGGCGCGTACACCCCGGCGTCGCCCGCGCCGGCCGCCGAGGCGGCCTCGACCCGTTCGAGGTGCTCCGGGGTGTGCACCAGCAGCAGGTCCTCGTCGGAGGCGGGTGCCGGGGTCACCGCGGTGAACCGCTCCAGGACTCCGGCCGCCCGGACCAGGCCCTCCGCCCGGCGCAGGTCCGGGTCGACGGCGAACTGGCGCAGCGGCTCGATCCCGGGCCCCACCGGCAGGTAGCCGGCGCCGGGCCCGGGGTCGTGCCAGAAGCACAACTCATGGCTGTACCAGCCGAGTTCGTGAACGCTCACGCGGCGGACGCGCCCAGCGGGGCCCGACTCACGCCGGAGACCCCCTCGATGTACGCCAGGTAGTGCTCGCGCTCCTCGTCCGGGGTGCGCTTGGTGCGGAAGGTGGTCTCCAGCAGCTCCAGCACCTCGCCCGCCTCGGCCGGGGTGATCGGGCGGGCGCCGATCCGCTTCTCGGCGGCGCGGATCCGGGCGGCCGGCTCGACCACGCCCCGGGCGTGCTCCTGCGGGTCGGTGGCGTGGTTGCGGGTGACGGCGATGGCCTTCAGGACGGCCGAGAAGAACGCCTCGGTGTCGGGTGCGGCGGTCATGGGCTCCCCTCCGGGATGCGGTGTGTGGCTGTACGGGTGGATGCACAGGTGGGTGTGCGGGTGGATGTACGGGTGGGTGTGCGGGTGGATGTACGGGTGGATGTACGGGTGGATGTACGGGTGGGTGTGCGGATCAGGGGATGAGGCCGCAGGCCCGGCCGGCACGCGCGAGCGTGGCGACCGCGGTGTCCAGGTCGGCCTCGGAGTGGGCGAGGTTGACGATCGTGCGCAGCCGGGGCAGGGTCCGCGGCACCGCCGGGTAGACGATCGGCTGCACGAACAACCCGTCGCGCTGGCACAACCGGGCCATGGCGCCCGCCTGTTCGGCGCTGCGGCAGATCACCGGCACCACCGGTGTCTCGCTGTGCAGGGTGTCGAAGCCGAGGGCGCGCAGCTGCTCGCGGTAGCGGGTGGTCCTGGCGCGCAGTTCCCGGGTGAGTTCGGGGGCCGCGGCCATCACCTCGATCGCGGCCTTGGCGGCGGCGACCTGGGCCGGGGTCGCGGCGGCGGAGAACATCCAGCCGCGCGCGTTGTTCTTCAGCGCGAAGACGAGGTCGCGCGAGCCGGCGACGTAACCGCCCGCGCTGGGCACGGTCTTGGACAAAGTGCCCATCTTGACGTCCACCCGGGCCGGGTCGAGGCCGAAGTGCTCGGTGATGCCGCGCCCGGTGTCGCCGAGGACGCCGAGGCTGTGCGCCTCGTCGACCATCAGCGGGGCGTCGTAGCGCTCGCACAGCTCGGTGATTCCGGGCAGGTCGGCGACGTCGCCGTCCATACTGAACACGGCGTCGGTGACCACCAGGCGGCCCCGGTCGCCCACCTTCTTCAGGGCGCGCTCCAGGTCGGCCAGGTCGTTGTGGGCGTAGGTGATCACCTCGGCGCCGGAGAGCCGGTAACCGTCGAGGATGCTGGCGTGGTTGTAGACGTCGCCGATGACCACGTCGCCCGCGCCGACCAGGGCGCCCACGGTGGCGACGTTGGCCAGGTACCCGCTGGAGAAGACGACGGCATCCTCGGCACCGAGGAAGTCGGCGACGGCCAGCTCCAGTTCGCGGTGCAGGTGGAGGGTGCCGGCCAGCAGGCGCACGCCGTGGGCGCCGGTGCCGTGGCGCTCCACCGCGTCGAGGACCTGCTGGTCGATGTAGTCGTGGCCGATCAGTCCGAGGTAGCTGTAGGAGGCGAAGTTGAGGTACCAGCGGCCGTCGAACCTGATCCGCGCACCCTCCGCGCGTTCGATCACGGGCTCGTAGAAGTACTCGTCCCTGGCGACGAGTTGGCGGTCCTCGGTGGAGAGCGCGTCGATCCGGCGCGCCAGGAAGGTGCCGCCGGGCGCGCCGGACAGCCGGCCGGGCAGGGTGCGCCGGGGCGTGCGGGTGCGCGGCGGGACAGGGGCGGGGGCGGGACGCGGCGCGGGCTCCGGTACGGGCGCCGCTTCGGGGGTCGGTTCGGGGGTCGGTTCGGGGCGCGGCGCCGGGTCCCGGTAGCGGTCCCAGTCGGGGACGAAGGCGTCGGCGGGCGCGGGAACGACGGGCTCGGGAAGGGGCGCGGGAACGGGCTCGGGCGCGGGAACGGGCTCGGGAACAGCGACGGCTGCAGCAGACGGCCGCGCACCGACTCCCTGACGCGGCAAGGACTCCAGGTGCCCCAGCAGGGCGCCGACGCCGCTGTGCTCGAAGAAGACCATCGGGTCGACGTCGAGCCCGGAGCCGGACAGCGCCGCGGCCAGCTCGACCGCCATCATCGAGTCGAGGCCCAGCTCCAGCAGGTCGTCCTCCCGGGCGACGTCGTCGACGTGGAGGATCGTGCGGACGGCGGCGGTGAGCGGCGGCCACAGCGTGCTCGCCGGTGTCGTGGTGGTCATGGGTGCCCCCTTCGCTCGGGCGGTGGCGGTCAGGACGTAGTGCGCGGGAGGACGGGAGAGGGCCGCGCGCAGCAGGGCGACGCCGCCGTCCGGAGTGAGGGCGGGGACGCCGTGGGCGGCGGCCCTGGGGGCGATGTGCTCGCCCATGCCGACGTTCCACAGCCCCCAGCCGAGGCTGTACCAGGGCTCGCCGGCCGCGCGGCGGCGGGCCGCGTAGCCGTCCAGGTAGGCGTTGGCGGCGGCGTAGGCGCTCTGGCCGAGGTTGGCGCGCACGGCCGCGACGGAGGAGAACAGCGCGACGAAGCCGGGCGGGTCGTGCCGGGCCGCCAGCTCGGCGAGGGCGTGCACCCCGCCGATCTTGGGGTCGAGCACCTCCCCGATCTGCGCCGGGGTCAGGCCCCGGGCCAGGCCGTCGCGCAGCACTCCGGCGGCGTGCAGGAGGCCGTCGTAGCGCGCGGCACCGGCCAGCCGCCCGGGCAGCTCGCGGACGTCGGCGGCCACGGTCTCCAGCTCGCACCGGGCGGCGAGCCGGTCGAGGCGCCGCCGGACCTCGCCGGCGCCCGGGGCGCCGCGGCCCACCAGGGTGAGGTGGGCGCAGCCCTCCTCGGCCAGGAACTCGGCGACGCGCAGGCCGATGGCGCCCAGGCCGCCGGTGATGAGGAAGCGTCCGCCGCGCAGCCGCGGGGGCCGGGCCGCGGCGGAGCGGTCGGGTGCGACCACCGGCGCGTACCAGCTGCCGGCCCGCCGGGCCAGGTCCGGCTCGGCGTACCGGGGTGGCACCGTGGGCTCGCCCGGTTCCAGGTCGACCAGGCGCACGGCGGTGCGCGGGTGCTCCGCGCGCAGGGTGCGGGCCAGCGCCCAGAGTGCGGTCATGAGGGGGTCGACGGGCTCGCCCCCGGTGAGGTCGTGGGCCCCCGTGGTGACGATCAGCAGGTCGGGCATCGGCGGCCGGGCGGCCAGGCGGCGCACCAGGGTGAAGACGCCCTGGAGGGCCCGCGCCGCCCCGTCCGCCCCCGCGACCCCCCGGGGCGCCAGGTACACCACCTCGTGGACGGGGTGCTCGGCGAGGACGGCGTCGACCCGTTCCCGCGTCAGCTCCTCCGGCGCCATCCGGGCGACGGGCGGGGTGGCCGGCGGCGGGGTGGCCGGCGGGGCGATCAGCAGCACCGCCCGGTCGGCGGCCCGGGGCGCGGGGACCGGCTCGGTCCGCCGCCACCCGGGCACCTCGATCAGTCCGACGGCGGGCGCGGGCACCCGGGGCGCGGGCACCCGGCCGGCCGCTGCCGCGGCCTTGAGGGTGATGCGCTCCAGTTCCAGCAGGACCTCCCCCTGCTGGTTGCAGACGGTCGCCCGCCCGCGCACCGCACCGGCCGTGACGCCCGCACCGCCCGGCGGCGCCGGTTCGAGTTCGACCAGCGCCAGCACCGTCCCGGTGATCCGGCGGCGGGCGGTGAGCCGGCCGACGTACCAGGGCAGGCACGCCCCGGCCGCTCCCCCGTCGAGCAGCCCGAGCAGCTGGAACACCCCGTCGAGCAGCGGCGGCGGCACGAAGGACGCCGCGCCCGGGTCGTCCTCGGCCGTGCGCAGCACCGCCGCGATCCGCCCGGGCCCGCGCTGCGCGGAGCGGACCACCCGGTAGGCGGGCCCGTACCCGATGCCGCTGGCGCGCCGCCAGGCGTCCAGTTCGGCGAGCGGGACGGCGTCCGGGCAGCCTGCCCGCAGGGCGACGGTGTCGAGGTGGCGCGGCGGTGCCAGCGGCGTGCCGTGCGCGCGGGCGGTGCTGTACGCGGTCGGTGCGGTCGGCGCCCCGGTGCCCGCGCTGTGCAGGGCGCACCGCCCGTCCTCGCCCGTCACCACCGCCAGGTCGACCTGCGGGCCGTCGACCCGCAGCGGCGCGCGGAAGGCGAGCTGCTCCAGCGTCCAGGAGCGGCCCGGCCGTCGGGCGTCCAGGGCGCACAGCAGCGCGTCCGCCTGGACGGCGGCGGCGAGCACGGGGTGCTCCCCGATCCGGTGGTCGGCCACCACCGGATCGGCCGCGTCGAGGGTGAGCGTCGGCGCGCTCATGTGCGCAGGCCGAATCGCCCGGTGGCCTTCACCAGGCCGTTGACCTGGATGTCGACCCGGTGCTCGCCCGGGTAGTAGCTGCGGGTCTGCACCTCCTTGACGGGATGGGGCTTGCGCAGGCTGCGCCGTTCGCCGGGGCCGAGTTCCAGGGTGGTGAGCTTGAAGACCTTCGGGATGCTGCGGCCGCTCTTGCGAACGTGGTGGACGACGTAGTCGACGGTCACGCTGTGGCTGCGGGTGTCGGTGTTCTCGACCTCGAACTCGACGAGGACGGTCTCCCCGACGGTCAGCTCGCCCGGTGTGACGCTCAGCCGCGGCACCCGGACGTGCTCGCCGCCGGTGGCGCCGAGGGCGGCCAGGGCCTGCTGGTCGCCGTTCTTCACCAGGGTCCGCAGTCCGTGCTTGACGATCCAGGCGGTCTCGGGGGTGGGGCTCTGCTCCAGCCAGCGCAGGGCGGTGTCGAGGGCCTGCTGCGGGTTGTCCTTGGAGATGTCGTTCAGGTTGTTCGCGACGGACTTGCGGACGTACTCGGAGGGGTCGCTGCGCAGCGGTTCGAGGACCTCCAGGACGGGTCGTGGGTCCTTGACGAAGACGCCCAGGGTGCGGGCCCAGGGCAGCCGCGGGCGCACGCCCTCGCTGGCGAGGCGCCGCACGTTGTGGCTGGGGCTGAGCGCCCACTCGGTGACCTTCAGCATGGTCTGCGCGTGGTGCTGTTCGAGGTAGGGCCGGATCGCGTACTCGCCGGTGTGCCGCCGGGTGATCTCCTCGATGGCGTCGAGCGAGGGCTCCGGGTGGTCGAGTCCGTACTCCTCGACGAACCTGGCCACCGGCATCAGGTACCAGCTGGCGTTGAACATCCCCTCGCCTTCGGCGAGTTCGTCGCCGAGGACGGTCAGCAGCAGGGGCAGGGCGGCGGGGTAGCCGGCGGGCAACCGGGTACGCAGGCCCTCGGCCAGGACCAGGACGCGGTCCTTCAACTCCTTTCCCACCACCCGCCGTTCGACCTCGGCCGCATAGCCGTCGACGTCGAAGCCGGGGTGGGCGGCGCGGATCCTGCCTCCGATCAGGCGGGCCGCCTCGCCGTTGAAGTGTCGCTTGAGTCCGTACTCGCTAGCCATGGTGCTCGGGCCTCTTCGTGTGCTCGTCGGGGTTGCCTGCGGCCGCGGTGATCCAGTACCGCTGCCGGCGGAAGGGATAGGTCGGGATGGTCGTGATCCGCTGGCCCTTGTCCTCGTGCAGGGCGCTCCAGCGCGGTTCGGCGCCGGTGCGGTCGTGGTGGGCCGCCAGGGCGGCGTGCAGCTGCGCCTGGTCGCCGCGGCCGCGTCGGAGGGTGGCGATCCACCCGGGGTGCTCGCCGGTGTACGCGGCCCGGGCTAGCGGGAGCAGCTGGGGCTGTGGGCCGATCTCCCACACCGCGTCCGGGCCGTCCTCGTTCAGGGCGGCCACCGCCTCGGCGAAGCGGACCGGGAGGCGGATGGCCCGGGCCCAGTACTGCGGGTCGGTCGCGCTCCCGGCGGTGTGCCGGGTCCCGGTGAGGGTGGAGACGAACGGCAGGACGGGCGGGGCGAGTTCGACGCCGGCCACCGCCTCCGCGAAGGGGGCCACCGCGCCGTCCATCTGCGCGCTGTGGAAGGCGTGGCTGACCGTCAGCGGCTGGACGCGCTCGGCGCGCTCGGCCCGCAGCCGCTCGACGGCCTCGGCCGGGCCGCTGACGGTGTGCAGGCGCGGCCCGTTGTAGGCGGCGATCTCCAGGCCCGGGTAGCGGGCGAGGGCGGCCGTGAGGGTGTCGGCGTCGGTGTGGACGACCGCCATCGCCCCGCCCCGGGGCTGGTCCTGCATCAGCCGGCCGCGCAGCGCGGTCAGCCGCAGCAGGTCGGGCAGGGCGAGCACGCCCGCGGCCCAGGCCGCCGTCAGCTCGCCCAGGCTGTGCCCGGCGACCGCGTCGGGCCGCACGCCCGCCGCCGCCAGCCAGCGGACCAGGGCGACCTGCACGCTCACGATGCCGATCTGGGCGTAGCGGGTCTCGTCCAGCAGGTGGCGGGCGTCGCCGTGGAGCAGGTCGAGCAGCGCGACGCCGGTGTGCGGGGCGAGCAGTTCGGCGCACTCGTCCAGCGCCTCGCGGAAGCGCGGCTCGGTGGCGTACAGGCCCTCGCCCATGCCGGGGTACTGCGAGCCCTGCCCGGTGAACAGGAACGCGGTGCGGGCTGGGCCGCCGGGGTGCCGGGCCGCCGGGGCGCTCCCGTCGGCGACGGCGGCGAGCCGGGCGGCCAGCTCGGCCGGGGTGCCGCCGTGCACGGTGACGCGGTGGCGGTGCGCGGCCCGCGCGGTGTTCGCGGTCCGGGCGAAGTCGCCGAGCCCGGCGGCCGGGAGGGCGGCCACCTGCCCGGCGTAGGCGGCGGCCAGGGCGCGCAGCGCGGGCTCGCTCGCCGCGCCGATCCGCAGCAGGTGGCTGTCCTGGGCGAGCGGTGCGGGAGCGGGGGCGGCCGGCGCCTCCTCGACGATCACATGGGCGTTGACCCCGCCCATCCCGAAGGCGCTGACGGCGGCCCGGCGCGGTCGCTCCCCGCGCGGCCAGGGGCTCGCCCGGTCGACCAGGTGGAACGGGGTGGCCTCGAAGCGGATGTGGTCGTTGGGCCGGGTGACGTGCAGGGTGGGCCACAACTGCTCGTGCTCCAGGCCCAGCAGGACCTTGACCAGGCCGGCCAGGCCGGCGGCGGGCTCCAGGTGGCCGACGTTGGACTTCAGCGAACCGAGCGCGCAGTACTGGGCGCGGTCGGTGTGCTCGCGCCAGGCCCTGGTCAGCCCGTCCACCTCGATCGGGTCGCCCAGCCGGGTGCCGGTGCCGTGCGCCTCGACCAGGTCGATGGTCTCCGGGGAGACCTCGGCGTCCCGCAGGGCCGCGGCGACGACGTCCCGCTGGGCGGCCGGGCTGGGCGCGGAGTAGCGGGTGGTGCGGCCGCCGTGGTTGACCGCCGTGCCCCGGACCAGCCCGCGCACCCGGTCGCCGTCCCGCTCGGCGTCCGCATGGCGGCGCAGCACCACGGCGACGGCGCCCTCGCCGGGCACGAAGCCGTCGGCACCGTCGTCGAAGGAGCGGCAGCGGTGCCGGGGCGACAGGGCCATCAGCTCGCCCATGGAGCGGAAGTACTCGGGGCTGATGGCGGCGTGCACGGCGCCGATCACCGCCGTGTCGACGTCCCCGGAGCGCAGGTGCTGCACGGCGGTGTGCAGGGCGACCAGGGAGGAGGAGCAGAGGGTGTTGACCAGGGTGCTGGGGCCGTGCCAGTCCATCAGGTAGGACAGCCGGTTGGCGATCATCGCCTCCAGGCCGAGCCCGCGCCCGTCGGCGATGCCGTGGCGCACCCGCTCCTCGTGGTAGTGGTCGTGGCTGTAGGCGATCCACAGCCCGGTGGTGGCACCCTCGGCCCGGGCGCCGGCGCGGCCGCCGTCCTCCAGGGCCTCCCAGATCGTTTCGTAGACGATCCGGGCCTGGGGGTCGATCAGCGGCGCCTCCCGGGGCGAGATCCGGAACGGGGCGGGGTCGAACTCGTCCACCCGGTCGAGCGCCGTGACTGTCGACCAGGGTCAGCTCGTCGAACGGCAGCTCGCCGTCCAGCACCCGGCGGGCGCGCTCGGCGTCCAGTTCGCCGGTCCAGTG
>NZ_JBEOSP010000065.1:0-36303 GCF_040303105.1 Kitasatospora sp. NPDC096128
GGGAACAGCGAACGCGGGAACCCAGCGCATCCAACACCGTTCGGGATGCGCGCAGTTCCGGGAACTGGCAGCAAATGTCACTCCTGGACACTGTTTAGGAACGGTCAGGGCCGGTAGTCGGCGAGGGTGTGGCGGGGGTGCCAGCCCTGGGTGCGGGCGCGGGTGAGGTCGAGGACGACGCCGCGGGCGAGGAGGTCGACGGTGTAGGGGGTGAGGCCGGGCAGGAGGGTGGTGCGGGCGGCGAGGCGGGCCAGGGGCGCGGGGAGGTGGGCGATGCGGGCGGGCAGCTGGTGGGCGGTCAGGACGTGGCGCAGGGCGGCGTCGCGGCGGTAGGGGGTGGGGTCGGCGATGTTGTAGGCGCCGGGCGGCCAGGGCGGGGTGGCGGTGAGGCCGAGGGCGGCCAGGCAGGCGTCGGTGAGGTTGGCGACGGCGGTGAGGCTGAGCGCGGTGTCGGGGCCGGGCAGGGGCAGCAGGCCGCGGCGGGCGCGGGCGAGCAGGGGTGGCAGCAGGTGGGGGTCGCCGGGGCCGTAGACGGCGCGGGGGCGCAGCACGACGGCGCCGGCGGCGAGGGCGTGGTGTTCGGCGGCGGCTTTGGTGCGGCCGTAGGCGTTGAGGTGGCCGGCGGCGGTGGGGTGGTCCTCGGTGAGGGGGGCTTGGGTGGTGGTGCGGGGGTCGTAGACGCTGGCGCTGCTGAGGTGGACGAGGGGGCGGCCGGCGGCGGCGCGCAGGACGCGGCGGGTGCCGGTGACGTTGACGGCGTGCTGGTGGGCTTCGGCGCGGTGGCCGGGCGGGAGGTCGGCGACGGCGGCGGCGCAGTGGACGACGAGGTCGGCGCCGGTGAAGTCGGGGTCGGCCGCGGTGGCGTCCCAGGGCTGGTGGCGGCCCACCGGCCCGGGGCGGCGGCCGTGGCAGGTGACGTCCAGGCCCAGGTGGGCGGCGGCGCGGGCGAGGTGGGAGCCGCAGAAGCCGGCGGCGCCGGTGATGGCGATGCGCATGGTGGGGGCCTTCCTCCGGTCAGGGCCTTCCCCTGGTCAGGGGGTGCCTCGGCGCAGGGTGAGTTCGGCGTAGCCGGGCAGGGCGGCGTGGCGGTCGGCGCGGGCGCGGGCGACGCGGGGGCGGTGGGGGGCCAACGCGATGAGGGTGTCGGCGAGTTGGGCGCGGGCGAGGTGGGCGCCGGGGCAGGCGTGGGGGCCGGCGCCGAAGACGGCCTGGGTGGCGGCGGGGTCGGCGGGCGGGGTGCGGTGGTGGGCGCGGGCGGCGTGGCGGGCGATGAGGAGGAGGCGGTCGCCGGTGCGCACGGGGTGGCCGGCGAGGGTGGCGTCGGCGGCGGCGGACCTGGGCAGCAGCGGGGAGGGGGCGGTCAGGCGCAGGAGTTCGGCGGCGAGGGCGGGTGCGGTGGTGTCGTCGACGGCGGGCCACAGGCGGGCGTCGGCGCACCAGGCGACGGCCCGGGGCAGGGCGGCGACGGTGGTGTTGACGGCGGCGGCGGCGAGCACGGCGTCGCGCGGGTCGGGCAGCAGGGCGGTGAGGCGGGCGGCGGCTTCGGTGGCCTCGGCGGCCGTACGGCTGCGGGGGCGCAGGCGGGGGCCGGGCAGCTGGTCGCGGGCGGCGGCCGCGGCCGCTTGCCGTGCGGCGTGGGCGAGTTGGCGGGGCGGGGTGGTGGTGGCGGTCAGGGCCGCGGCGGTGGTGGCGGCCAGTTCGGCGGCGAGGTCGACGAGTTCGAGGCTTCCGGTGGCCAGGGCGGGGACGCGTTCGGCGAGGACGGCCTGCCACAGCGGGCGCAGCCGGGGCAGGGCGGTGGCGCCGAGGTCGGTGGCGAGGGTGCGGCGGGCGGTGCGGTGGTCGTCGCCGTCCTGGTCGAACAGGGCTCCGGTGCCTGCGAGTTGGGCGGCGGTGCCGCCGGTGGTGCCGGGGGCGGTGCGGTGCAGGGGGATGCGGGTGAGGGCTTCGCGGTAGGCGGTGGGGTGGTGGACGAGCAGGGTGCGGCCCAGGCGCAGGACGGGGCGGTGGCGGGTGGCGCAGAGCAGGGCGAACAGGAGGGGGTGGCTGCGCAGGTAGACGGTGCGGTCGCGGCGGCGGGCGCGGCGGGATTCGGAGGGCGTCATCGGGCCAGCTCCCGTGCGCAGTGGGCGGATGCGGCGGCGCGGTCGGGTTTGCGGGAGCGGCCGGTGAGCGGGACGGTGCCGAACAGGAGGGCGTCGGGGCGGGCGGCGCCCATGCGGGCCAGCGGGGCGGCCAGTGCGGTGCGCAGGTGGTGGGGGTCGGTGCCGGGGGCGGGTTGGACGAGGGCGACGAGGCGTTCGTCGCCGTCGGGGTCGGGGACGCCGACGAGCAGGGCGAGTTCGACGCCGGGGATGTGCAGGGCGGGTTCGTACAGGCCGGGGTAGATGTTGCGGGCGTGGCGCAGGACCATGTCCTTGAGGCGGCCGGCGAGGACGATGCGGCCGTCGGGGGTGAGGGTGGCGCGGTCGCCGGTGCGGATCCAGGGGTCGGGTTCGCGGCCGAGGTAGCGGTGGCGGGCGCCGGGGCCGGTGAGGTGGAGTTCGCCGTCGTCGGCGAGGCGGGTGCGGATGCCGGGCAGGGGGTGGCCGACGAGGTCGCCGTCGTCGGTGTGGGCGCTCTTGTCGGCCTCCTCGACGGCGGCGGCGGGGAAGAGTTCGGTGAGGGCGTAGACGCTCCAGGCCCGGTCGGCGCCGGCCGCTTTGGCCCGGCGCAGCAGGGCGGCGTCGGCGGGGGCGGAGCCGGTCCACAGGGTGCCGGTGAGGTGGGCGCCGGCGGCCAGGGCGGTGCGCAGCTGGGGTGGGGTGAGGTAGGTGTGGGCGGGGGTGAGGCGGGTGAGTTGGCGGGCGAGGGCGGTGGGGGTGCGGGCGGGCAGGGCGACGGTGGCGCCGGCGGTGAGGGCGGGGGCGAGGACGAAGAAGGTGCCGCCGAGGACGGTGGTGGCGTCCCGGGGGCGGACGAGGTCGGTGACGGTGTGCAGGGCGGCGGCGAGGCTCGCATGGGTGTGGACGACGGCGCGGGGGCGGGCGGTGGTGCCGGAGGTGAAGACGATGACGGCGTCGGCGTCGGCGTCGTGGTGGCGGGGCGGTACGGGGGTGGCGGCGGGGCGCAGGCGGGGTGCGCAGCCGGGCAGGCGGGGGCCGAGGGTGGCGACCGGGCCGAGGGTGGTGAGGCGGGGCAGGTGGAGGTGGGCGCGGCGGGCCAGGGGTGCGGCCCAGCCGGCGGCGGCTTGGGCGGGGGCGTCGGCGAGGATGAGGCCGGGTTGGGCGAGGGCGAGGTGGGCGGCGAGGACGTCGGGGCCGGTGGTGGGGTCGAGGACGGCGGCGCGCAGGCCGAGGCGGTGGGCGGCGAGCAGGGCGGCGAGGGCGCGGGGGCCGGGGCGCAGGGCGAGGCCGAGGGTGGTGCCGGGGGTGAGGCCGCGGGCGTGCAGGGCGGCGGCGTAGGTGTCGGCGAGGTCGGCGAGGTCGCCGCGGCGGATGCGGGTGCGGGTGGTGCCGGTGCGGGTGTGGTGCAGGACGGCGGGGCGGTCGGGGTGGTGGGTGCGCAGGGCGTGGGCGAGTCGGTCGAGCACGGCGTAGCTCTCCGGGGGTCGGCGGACGGGGTGTCGGCGGATGCGGGGGCCGGCGGATGTGGGGGCCGGCGGGCCGGGGGTGTCAGCGGATGTCGGTGGGGCGGGGGCCGGCGCCGCGTTCGAGGTACCAGCGGGCGGTGCCGAGGACGCCGTAGGCGCGGATGCGGCGGGTGGAGTTCTGCACGACCATGGCGCGGCTGCGGGTGATGGCGGTGGTGTGGCGGCGGACCCGGTTGAGGAAGGCGCGGTCGGTGGGTGAGGGGCGCCGGGGCATGCCGCCGACGGCCTGGTAGAGGTCGGCGGTGATGGCCATGTTGTTGCCGGCGTGCATCCGGTAGGGGGTGAGGTAGCCGTGGCGGCGGTGGTGGGCGGGGCGCAGGCGGCCGAAGAGGGCGCCGAGGGCGACCAGGACGCGGAAGAGGGCGCGGCCGGCGGGTCCGTGTTCGTCGCGGCGGGCGATGACGCGGCCGCAGACGAGTCCGCGGCCGGTGTGCAGGGCGGCGCGGGCGGCGGCGGTCCAGCCGGGTTCGGGCAGGCAGTCGGCGTCGGTGCGGGCGAGCAGGGTGGCGCCGTGGGCGATGGCGTGGCGGAAGGCGGTGTCGACGGCGCAGCCGACGCCCTTCTCGGGTTCGGTCAGGACGTGGACGGGGAAGGGGGCTTGGGCGGCGAAGGCGCGGACGGTGGCGACGGTGGTGTCGGTGGAGCCGTTGTCGGCGACGAGGAGGGTGAAGTCGCGGTCGTGCTGGGCGGCGAGGGCGCGCAGGGTGGCGTCGATCCGGGCCTCCTCCTGGTAGGCGGGGATGATCACCCAGAGCGTGTTCACTGGGCCTGCCAGACGATGGTCATCAGGCTGACGCCGCCGCCCAGGCCGATCATGAGGACCCGCTCCCCCGGTTTCAACTCGCCGGATATGCGGTCGAGTTGGACGCCGATGGTGGCGCTGGCGATGTTGCCGAGTTCGGGCACGGTGAGGACGAGCCGGTCGGCGGGGGCGCCGGTGAGTTCGACGAAGCGCTCCAGGTAGGGGACGGTGACCTGGTGGACCAGCACCCGGGCGTAGTCGTCCCAGGTCAGGCCGGTGCGTTCGGCGAGGGCGGTCAGGGCGGCGGGGCCGATCTGTTCGAAGATGCCGCGCAACTCCTTGCCGCCGCCGCGGAAGTAGCTGTACTCGTCGCCGCGCGGGTGGCGTGAGCCGCCGCCGGGGATGCCGCCGGCGGGCCAGTGTTCGGAGGCGGTGAGGGCGGCGATGTCGAGGATGCCGCCGTGTTCGACCGCTTCGACGACGACGGCGGCTCCGGCGTCGCCGAAGGTGTAGCCGGCGAAGCCCTCGCGCAGGGCGGCGGTGTCGGCGGGGTCGCGGCGCATGGCGCGGCTGGGGGTCTCACCGGTGACGACGAGGGCGCGGCGGGCGCGGCCGGCCAGGATCATCGCGCGGGCCAGGTCGATGCCGTTGAGGAAGCTGTTGCAGGCGTTGCTGACGTCCAGGGCGTGGGCGCGGGTGCCGAGTTCGGCCTGGACGATGTGGGCGGTGGCGGGTTCGCAGACGTCGCGGGTGGCGGAGGCGAAGAGCAGCAGGTCGACGTCGCGGGGGTGCAGGCCGCGGGCGGCCAGGGCGCGGCGGGCGGCGGCGGTGGCGAGGGTGGAGGCGTACTCGTCGTCGGCGGCCAGGTGGCGGGTGCGGATGCCGGTGGCCTTCTCCAGCATCCGTTCGGGCAGGGCGAGTCGGGCGGCGGCGGCGATCTCGTCCTGGAGCTGTTGGGAGGTGAGCCGGCGGGCCGGCAGGTGGGAGCCGACGGCGGTGATGCCGATCCTCGGGGTCGCTGCTGGGTGCATGGCCTCATGCTGGGGCGCGGGGCGCCGGGCCCACCTGAGTACGGGTACTCAGGTGGGCCCGGGCGGATACCCGTTCGGGTAGTGCGGGCTACCCGGACGGGAGTCGGGGGCCGGCCGGTGGTGTGGATCGTGTGGCCGGTGCCGCCCAGCGTGGACGATGAGCCGAGGACACGTCAACTGCCGTGAATCCCTTCCCCGAAAACCATTCATATCAGTTCGCATCGACAGCGCGGGAGGGCCCTGCCACAGCGCCTGCCACAGCCCCTGCCACAGCGGCTGCCGCGCCGACTGCCGGGACGACGGGGGCGAGGGTGGACGGCGGGTTGTCGGAGCCACCGGGCAGACTGGGGGCGGACCACCCGAACGAACCGAGGACGACACCATGGCCGACCGGCCCCTGACGTTGATGGCAGTGCACGCCCACCCCGACGACGAGGCCACCGGCACCGGCGGCGTCCTCGCCCGCTACGCCGCCGAGGGCATCCGCACCGTCCTGGTCACCTGCACCGACGGCGCCTGCGGCGACGGCCCCGGCGGCGTCAAGCCCGGCGAGGAGGGGCACGACCCGGCCGCGGTCGCCGCGCTGCGGCGCACCGAGCTGGAGGCCAGCTGCCGGGTGCTGGGCGTCGACCACCTCGAACTGCTGGAGTACGGCGACTCCGGGATGATGGGCTGGGCGGCCAACGACGCCCCCGGCTCCTTCTGGGGCACCCCCGTCGCCGAGGGCGCGGCCCGGCTGGCCGAACTGCTGCACCGCTACCGGCCGGACGTCGTCGTCACCTACGACGAGAACGGCTTCTACGGCCACCCCGACCACATCCAGGCCCACCGGATCACCATGGCCGCCCTGGAGCTGGTGCCCGACGTGACGTCCAAGGTGTACTGGACCACCGCGCCGCACTCGGCGATGAAGCGGTTCTTCGCGGCGATGCAGGAGTTCGGCACCGACTGGGACGAGCAGGCCGGCGAGTCCGCCGGGCCGGACGCCGGACCGGACGGCGGGGCCCCGGAGCTGCCCCCGATCGGCCTGCCCGACGAGGAGGTCACCACCTGGGTGGACACCCACGCCTTTGGCGGCCAGAAGTACGACGCCCTGGCCGCGCACGCCAGCCAGGGCGAGAACATCTTCTTCCTGCGGATGGGCAGGGAGCGCTTCACCGAGCTGATGGGCACGGAGACCTTCGTCCGGGTCCGCGACACCACCGGCGCGGCCCTGCCGGAGCAGGACCTCTTCGCCGGCCTGCGCTGACGACGGCGCCCGCCCCGGTCCGTAGCGGGTACGGGCCGGGGCGGGCGGCGCGCCGGGCTCGGGGGTGCGCCGGGCTCGGGGTCAGGCGGGCTCGCCGTCAGGCGGGGACGATGGCGAAGGCGCCGTTGCTGAGCGAAGTCTCGGTGTACTGGCCGCTGTTGATGGCCTGCGGCGAGTAGTTGTCGAAGACCTGGCCGTTGACGGTGACGCCGGAGAAGTCCAGGCGGTCGAAGGACGGGTAGCTCTGGCTCGGCGACTCGATGACGGCCTCGGCGCTGACGTTCTGCCCGTCGAGCTGCTGGTCGGTGGTCTCGGTCCAGCCCTTGGTGGTGTCGGTGATCCGCAGCGTGTAGGTCGAGCCGCCGCTGTTCACCACGGAGGCGGTGAAGCTGTCGCCGGCGTCCACCGGGTCGTTGAAGTACTGCGGCGGGGCCGGGTACATCTCGTACCAGGCGGAGTAGACCGGGGAGCCGCTGGAGCAGTCGACCTGGACGCCGGTCTGCTCGACGGTCTGCGAGCCGTAGCCGTCGATGCCGACCCAGGGGGCGAACAGGTCGTTGGAGGTGTTGCACTGGACGGCCGGCATGGTCCAGGAGCCGGAGACGCTCCGGAAGCCGTTGCCCTGGGCGACGTAGCCGCCCCAGACGCCGCCGTCGTAGCGGGTGCCGTGGCCGTAGTGGTGCGCGCCGTAGCCGTGGGAGGCGTGGGCGGCGTGGGCGGGGGCGGCGCTGGCGGCGGGGGCGGCGACCGCGGCGGCCGGCAGGGCCAGGGCGGCGGCGAGCACCAGGCGGCCGGTGCGGGAAAGGGCCATGGAGGGCTCCTCGGCTGGGCGTTGTGGGGGTGCCGCCCAGCTTGGGGGCGCCGCGGTCGGGCCGGGAAGGGAACCATGGGGACCGGAACCCGACATGGCGGGAACATGCCGAACGGTCAACCCCTTGATTTCGGCCACCGGGTGGCGCACAGTCACTCTGTTCCGCTGGCTGTCGTGGACGCGAGGAGGCAGGCCGTGCCGGGGACGGGCATGCTCGCCGGACTCGGGCTCGGCGCGCTGGAGGAGCAGCTCTATCTGCGGCTGCTGGGCCTTCCGGCGGCCGAACCGCAGTGGCTGGCCGCGCAGTTGAACCTGCGGGCCTCGATCGTGGTGGCGGCGCTGGCCGTGCTGGCCGAACTGGGGCTGGTGGAGTCCTGCGCGGCGGGGGCGTGGACGGCGGTGCCGCCCGACGTGGCGCTGGAGGAGCTGCTGCTGCGGCGCGAGGTGGAGCTGCGGCGCGCCCGGGGCCGGATCGGCGAGCTGATGCGCACCTACCGGCAGGGCCGCCCGGACGACGGGGCGGCCGGGCCGGTGGAGGTGATCAGCGGGCGCCGCTCGATCGCCGACCTGTGGCGCACCCTCCAGCTGGGGGTGCGCGAGCGGCTGCGGGTGCTGGACCGCCCGCCGTACGTGCGGCGCTCCGACCCGCAGACCGGACTGGCGCTGCTGGGGCGGGGGGTGACGACCCGGGTGGTCTACCACAGCCGGGTGCTGCGCGACCCGGAGCGCCTGGCGGAGATCCGGACCTTCACGGCGGCCGGGGAGCAGGCCCGGGTGCACACCGAAGTGCCGCTGAAACTGGCCCTGCTGGACGACCGCTGGGCGCTGCTGCCGGTCAGCGCGGGCACCGAGCTGGAGAGCGTGCTGCTGATCCGGCCCTCGACCCTGCTGGACGCGCTGGCCGGGCTGTTCGAACTGTACTGGGCGCACGCGATGCGGCTGCCGGAGCCGTCCGAGGAGCCGCCGGAGGACCGGCACCGGCAGCTGCTGACGCTGCTGGCGGCCGGGCTCACCGACGAGTCGATCGCCCGGCAGCTGGGGGTGTCCACCCGGACGGTGCAGCGCTGGGTGCGCGAGGTGATGGACCGCTTCGGGACCCGGACCCGCTTCCAGGCGGGCATCCAGGCGGCCCGGGCGGAGCTGCTGTGACGCCCCGCCGGCATCTTCTGCGAGCGGGGCGTGGCGCCGGTCGGGGCCGTGGCGCCGGTCGGGGCCGTGCCGCCGGTCGGGGTCGTGGCGTCAGTCGAGGCCGAGGCGCTTGTTGAGGGCCTGGCCCGAGGGCAGGGGGTCGATGAACCTGTGCAGGAAGGCGAGCATCGCGTCGGTGTCCAGGCCCTCGGCGGCGGCGTCCATCCCGGCGTAGAGGAACTCCTCGATCTCGGCGACCGCACCGGCCAGGCGCTCGCCCTCGGGGGTGAGGCTGAGCTGGAGGTAGCGGCGGTCCACCTCGTCGGGGCGGCGCTCGACCAGCCCGGCCGCGACGACGCGATCGACCAGCCGGCTGGGGTTGGTGCCGCTCTCGCACACCAGCAGCTGCCCGAGCCCGTTGAGGCTCAAGGTGCCGTGCTGCTGGAGCAGGCGCAGCACCTCGGCCTGGGACGGGGTGATGCCGTGGGGCTTGAGGGCCTGGATCAGCAGCCGGTTGCCCTCGCGCTGCGCCGCCAGGATCGCGAACCGCAGGTGCTCGGCCTTACGCACCGGCGTCCTTCCGGGTGGTGGGGGCGGTGGTCGCCAGGGTGTCGAGGAAGTCGTTGACCGCGGCGGCGTAGGTGGCCGGGTGGGAGAAGCGGAACATGTGGCCGGTGCGCGGCAGCACGACCTCCCGGGAGTCGGGGATGCCCGCGAGCATGGTCTTGGAGGCGTCCTCGCCGATCAGCACGTCGTGCGAGGGGCTCAGGATCAGGGTCGGGACCTGGACCCGGCCGAGCACAGCCACGTAGTCGGCGGTGAGGGAGGCCCGCACGCGGGCGCCGAAGGAGACGGCCGGGGTGTTGACGAGGAACAGCTCACGGCTGCTCGCCTCGCTCCAGGGCACCTGCCCCTCACCGTCGAACGGCGAGGCGAGGCGGTGGGCGTGGGCGCGCAGCGTCAGCTGCCGGTAGAACGGGCCGCGGGCCTTGCCGATCGCCCGCATCAGGGCCTTCCACGGCTTGGAGTCGACCGGGTTGGCCGCGAATCCGCCGGACAGGACCAGGGCGCGCAGGCCCCGGGGGCGGCGGGTCGCGAGCGCGAGTGCGATGTTCGCGCCGAAGGAGTCGCCGACCAGTACGTAGTCGTCCAGGTCCGCGACCGCGTTCTCGACGTGGTCGGCGTAGCGCTCGATGTCGTCGACGCCCTCGGGCAGGCGCAGCGTCCGCCGGGGCGCCTCGCCGTAGGGGGCGAGCTGCTCGGCGCTCCACGGGGCGCCGGAGAAGCAGGGGATGAAGACGAGGGTGGGGGTTTTCTCCGTAGTGCTCATAACGAATACATTACACGACATATGTGCTGTGACACATGTGTCGTGACATATGTGATCCAGATCACATTTGGATCCGGACTCCGTCGAGCCGCCCGGCGGCGCCCCGGCCCCGCTCCCCGCGCGAGTGCGCAGGTCAGGAGCGGGGCCAGGTGTGCACGCAAGGCCGGATGACCATGAGAATGGTGCGGACACCCCCCGGAAGTCGACAGGAAGCGAACCCCCCACATGGATCTCGGCGTGCGCTGGAAGCTGCACGGTGACGGGCGCACGCCCGCACCGGGAGCGGTCGTCCGCCCCGACGAACGGCTCTCCTGGCCCCGCACGGCAGGGCTCGGCGCCCAGCACGTGGTGGCCATGTTCGGCGCGAGCTTCGTGGCTCCGGTGCTGATGGGGCTGGACCCCAACCTGGCGATCATGATGTCCGGCGTCTCGACCGTGATCTTCCTGCTGGCCACCCGCGGCCGGATCCCCAGCTACCTCGGCTGCTCGCTGTCCTTCGTCGGGGTCGCCGCGGTGATCCGGGCCCAGGGCGGCACCAGCGCGACGGTGACCGGCGCGGTGCTCGTGGTGGGCGCGGTGCTGTTCCTGGTGGGCCTGGCGGTGCAGTACTTCGGGGCGCGGATCATCCACGCGGCGATGCCCCCGATCGTCACCGGCGCCGTCGTCATGCTGATCGGCTTCAACCTGGCCCCGGTGACCGCCTCCACGTACTGGCCGCAGGACCAGTGGACGGCGCTGCTGGTGATGCTGTTCACCGGGCTCGCGGTGGTGTGCCTGCGCGGGTTCTGGTCGCGGGTGGCGATCTTCCTGGGGCTGCTCTTCGGGTACGGGATCTCCTTCCTGTTCGACCGCGTCTTCGGCAAGATCCACTCGGTGGACGGCGGCGGGCACCTGACCGACCACTGGCGCCTGGACCTGTCCGGCGTCGGCAAGGCGGACTGGATCGGCCTGCCCGCCTTCCACGGCCCCTCCTTCCAGTGGTCCGCGATCCTGGTCGCACTGCCCGTGGTGATCGCCCTGATCGCGGAGAACGCCGGGCACATCAAGGCGGTCGGCGAGATGACCGGGACGAACCTGGACGACAGGCTGGGCACCGCGATCTCCGCGGACGGCGTCGGCTCGATGCTCTCCACCGCGCTCGGCGGCCCGCCCAACACCACCTACTCCGAGAACATCGGCGTCATGGCCGCCACCCGGGTGTACTCGACGGCGGCCTACTGGGCCGCGGCCGGCTTCGCCCTGCTGTTCGGCGTCTGCCCGAAGTTCGGCGCCGTCGTCGCCGCGATCCCCGGCGGGGTGCTCGGCGGCATCACCGTCATCTTGTACGGCATGATCGGCCTGCTCGGCGCGCAGATCTGGATCAAGTCCGGGGTGGACCTGCGCAACCCGCTGAACCTGGTGCCGGCCGCGGCGGGCATCATCATCGGCATCGGCAACGTCACCCTGAAGTTCACCGACACCTTCAGCCTCAGCGGCATCGCGCTCGGCACCCTGGTCGTCATCACCGGCTACCACGCGCTGCGGGCACTGGCCCCCGCCCACCTGAAGACGCAGGAGCCGCTGCTGGACGAGGGGACGTCCTCGTACGACGAACCGTCCGGGGAGCAGCGCAACCCGTAGGAACGGCCTGTAGGCACGGCCTGTAGGCACAGCCCGGACCGGCAGAAATGACCGGAGCATGACGCGCCGGTACTTCCGCCGGTCGTTCCGCCTGGCCGGCGGGGCCGTCGGGTGGTCGAATCGCACCCAGCGATCCGACCACCCGATTCCCCCCACTGGGAGTGGCATGTCCGTTCTGCCCCACCACCGCAGGCTCACCGTCGGGGCCCTGGCCCTCGCCGTGTTCGCGATCTCCTGCGGCTCGGCCGCCGCCGGCACCGCCGCCGCCCCGGCGGGCAAGGTCCTGTGGACCCCGAGCACCAAGACCGGCCCGTCCTCCTTCCCCGGCGTGCAGTGCGCCGCCCCCAGCACCTTCGGCGTCGTCAAGGACCCGGTGAAGGGCAGCGTCTGGCGGGCGTTCCAGGCCGCGAACCAGGAACGCTGCGAGACGGTCGGCCCGGACTTGAAGCAGAGCGACACCTTCTACCTGGGCTGGTCCTCCAAGGTGGACATCAAGGACGACCAGAGCCGGTACGTCTTCCAGCTCAAGTGCTCGCCCAGCGAGGGCACGGCCAACCACCCGATCGAGATCGACATCACCAACGGGCGGGTGCGGCTCCAGGAGTGGGACACCGGGCACAACGCGCACCCGCTGTGGACGGCGCCGGTGAAGAACGGCGAGTGGCACTCCTACGCGCTGAAGGTCCACCTGGGGCGGACGGACGGGACGATCGACTTCTGGTTCGACGGCAAGAAGCAGACGTTCAGCACCGGTTCGGGCACCTTCAAGGGCACCACCTGGGACGGCGACCGCAACTATCTCAAGTGGGGCTCCTACCACCAGAATCAGGGCGATGCGACGAACACCTTCACCAGCCCGGTGATGGCCACCACCCTGGCCCTGGCCACGGCCGGCTCGTAGCTACGCCCGCTGACGGCTCCCGGCCGTCGGGAGCCGTCAGCGGATCCGGGCGACCCGGGCCGCCGCCACGGCCACCAGCAGCCCCAGGCCGACACAGGCCGCGCAGACCAGGAACATCGTCCGGTACCCGGTGGCCTCGGCGACCAGCCCGAGCGAGCCGCTGCCGGCGGCGAGGCCCACCGTGAAGCAGGCCCCGAACGTCGACAGCGCCGTGGCGCGCCGGCGTTCACCGACCGAGCGCACCACGAACAGCCCCAGCACCGGGTAGATCTGCCACATGCCGACCCCGGTGAGCACACCGCCGATCACGCCCAGAGCAAGGCCGTTCGACAGCCCGATGAGCGCGACGCCCAGGGCCTCGACGAGGAACAGGGCGGCCAGCGCCACCGGCCGCGTGGCCTCCCAGCGGATCCAGGTGCTCGCTATCCGCAGCAGCACCACGGTCAGGGAGTACGCGGTGACCACGGCCGCTCCCCCGGCGACACCGAGGGCGTCGAACTTGGCGACCGCGAAGCCGGAGACCGCCGCGAAGCCGAACGCGGTGAAGACCAGCGCGACGCTGGGCAGCACGGTGCCCAGCAGGGCCCGGCCCCGCTCGATGCCGGCCCGCTCCGCCGCCTTCGGGGGCAGGCGCACCTCGGGGACGGACAGGGCGATGGGGATGACGGGCAGGGCGAGCAGCCCGGCGATCACGAACGTGGCCGTCGTGCCCACCAGGTGCTCGACCAGCGTGCCCAGCGGGGCGCCCAGGCCGATGGCCACGTAGATGACGGTGCCGCTCAACCCCAGCGCCCAGCTCTGCCGGTCCTTGGCGACCAGCTGCACCGGCCAGACCCCGGTGGCGGCCAGCATCACGCCCATGCCGATGCCCACCAGCATGCGCAGGCCGATGAGTTCGGTGATCGACCCGGCCAGCGGATAGCAGACGGTGGCGAGCGTGGTCAGCAGCGCTCCGCCGACGGTCAGGGCCCGGGCCCCGAGGCGGTTCATCAGCGCGCCCGACACCGGGCGGGACAGCAGCGCGGTCAGCGCGTAACCGCCGACGACCGCGCCGACCTCGGCGGGGCCGCCGTGCAGCGGGCCGGTGACGAGGCCGGGCAGGATCGGGATGGTCAGGGCGAACGGCATGTAGCCGATGCCGCTGCCCAGCGCGATCAGCAGGGCGTGCCGTACGGATCGCTTGTCGGTCGTCTCGGTCGCAGGCTGCTGCTCCAGCTGCTCGGTCTGCACACCCACAGGTTCACTCCCCCAGTGCCACGAGCCTCCTCACCGGGTCGGTGACGGCCCGGACCGCAGCGGCTGCGGTCCGGGCCCACTGTTTCAGATGGCGCCGAACTCGCCGCTGCGGACTGCGGTGATGAAGGACTTCCAGGCCTCGGCCGGGAAGACCAGGGCCGGGCCCTGAGGGTCCTTCGAGTCGCGAACGGGAGCCAGGCCGGGGAAGTTCGGAGCCACTTCGACGCAAGATCCGCCGTTGTTGCTGTAGGAGGACTTGAACCACCGGGCGTCGGCCAGGTCGATGCGGTCAGCCATGATGCGCCTCTCAGACATCGCCGAACTCGCCGCTGCGGACGGCAGCGACGAACGACTGCCAGGCCTCGGAGGGGAAGACCAGGGCCGGGCCTTGAGGGTCCTTCGAGTCACGGACCCTGCCTGGGTGCGCGTCATCCACCTCGATGCAGCCGCCCTGCCCGTTGCTGTAGGTGCTCTTGCGCCACGCGGCGTCAGTCAGGTCAGCTTGCATGGCCTTCATAGTCCTCTCGTGCCTCCCGGATCATGACGAGACTGTCCGGTTGATTCAGGGCATTCACTTGCAGTCGATCGTACTTTCCAGCCCACCCGGATACGACCTCGATATCCTGCTCCAAGAAGCCCCTTTGGAGCGTCTCCGTGTACCCGACCATGGTCCGGTTCGCCAGGGTGAGCAGTGTGACCGAGTGCGAGAACGGCCGCTCCTCGCCAAGCGCGGAGGGCGCGACCTGAATCACGATGTTCGACCTTGCCGCCAGGCACTCCAGGTGCTGTAGCTGTTGAGCCATGATGGCCGGTCCGCCGATCGGACGTCGCAGGGCCGACTCATCAAGGACGACATGCACTGCTGACGTTCGATCAATGATCCTTTGTCGCACGGACTTGAGCTTCATGCGTTCGTCTGCTTGCTCCTGGGTCGCCTCACCACGCCGAACTGGCGCCGACTCATAGGCGGCGCTGTAACCCGTGTGTTGAAGTATGCCGGGCACCATATCCAGCTCGAAGATCCTGATGGCGATGGCTTCGCGCTCCTTGGCCGCGTACTCGGGGAAGCCCGGGATCAACGAGCCGGTCTTCCAGCTCCACCACAGGAGCTCAAGCGAACCGCCGGCGTCCAACGCGGCATCGCAGAGAACGATGAACTTTAAGCTCGGGGCCGTTTTTCCCGTCTCCACGTTCGAGATGTAGACGCTTGAGTACTGGATCAGCCTCCCCATCTTGGCCTGGGTCAGGCCCTTTGCATCTCTCAACGTGCGGAGATGAACAGCCAGTGCCGCCAGCGGTGATGACTTTGGATCAAGCGTGCGACGGTTCAAGATCAGCCTCAACTTAAAGCAGAATCAACTGGAGAGTTGAAGTCCTTCCGATCGTAGCGAGCGACAGCCACCATGGCTACACCCGGTGATTCGCCGGACGCGCAGTGCGACCTTCGGAGACCCCCATGCCTTCTCCCCCCTTCCAACTCCACGAAGTGGTGCAGGACTTCAGCGATCTGCAGGAGCCGCGCGAGGGGGTCTTCGTGGAGGTGCTGTTCGGCAAGGCCGTCCTGCGGCCGCTCGGGGCGACCGGGCCGGAGTGGCGGGCGGACCCGAGCGCCCTGCGGGCCCTCGAACCCCGGGAGACCGCGCCGGGCACGTGCGGGAAGCCGCGCCGCCGACCGCTGTGACCATCGAACTCCCCACACCTGGAGCAGAGTTGAGCAGGCTCATCCTCACCCACCGTCCGCCTGCCCGGCGTTCGGGACATCATGTCTTCGTCCTCACCGAGGACCCCGGCGGGTCGGGCGAACCCCTCGTCCTCCTCGCCGACCCCGTCCACCGCGACGGCCTGGTCCTGCCCGGCGGCAGCGCCGAGCAGGACGAACTGCCCCACCTCGCGGCCCGCCGGCACCTCGAAACCCAGACCGGGCTCGTCCTCGGCCTGCGCACCATCCTGACGATCGACTACATGCCCGCCGCCGACTTCCCCGAGGGCGTGGACTTCGTCTACGCGGGCGGGCTGCTCACCCACCGCCAGGCCGAGGCCGTCCACCGCCACCAGCCTCCGCCGGAGATCCGCGGCCTGCACTGGGTCCCGCAGTCCAAGCTGCGCGAGGTCACGGCCGACGACCAGTACCGCCGCATCGACGACGCCTGGGACGCCTGGGACCACGGCGCCAGCCTCCCCCTCCTCATCCAGGGCGTGCCGGTCCCGGTGGGCTGATCGGCACCCCGCCGGCAAGCCCTCCCCGGGCGCCCGGAGTGACGAGGGTCACCCGCGGTACCCCGGAGGGCGGGCGGACGGCGACAGGGCCCGGGAGGACTGGGCGGGGCGTGAACCGGCACGGCCGAAGGCCCTGTCCGCTTCGGGACCTTGGGCACGAATCCGGCCGACCTTCGCCCCGGTGGTTCACCCTCCGTACCCGGGCAACCGTGGACGGTCGCCCGGTGTGACCGGGCGATGGAGCCGTCCATGGCGGGCGGCTCCGTCCCCTGCCGTCTACCCGGCGCACGGCCTCGCGTGCCAATCGCGCGGCCGGACGTCCCGGAGGACCCCGAAGCCCATGTCCCGAACGATCGACAACGCCCCGTATACCGCCTTCCACCGCAGGCTGGCCCTGGCCTGTTCCGGTGGGCCGCTGCTCGACGGCTACATCCTGTCCATCGTCGGCGTCGCCCTGATCGGGATGCGCCCCGACCTCGGCCTGTCCACCGCGGAGGTCAGCCTCATCGGCGCCGCCGCCCTGGTGGGCATGTTCGTCGGCGGCGCCCTGTTCGGCGTGCTGACCGACAAGATCGGCCGGGAGGTGATGTACACCGCCGACCTGCTGGTGATGGTCGCCTGCTCGGTGCTCTCGTTCTGGGTCGACTCGGTGTGGGCGATCACCGTGCTGCGCTTCGTGCTCGGCATGGCCGTGGCCGCCGACTACCCCATCGCCACCTCCCTGCTCGCCGAGTGGCTGCCCGCCAAGCAGCGCGGGCGCCTGCTCGGTCAGCAGATCGTCGCCTGGTACGCCGGCTCGGTGCTCGCCTACGTGGTGGGCTACCTCTTCCTGGAGCTGGCCGGACCGGGCAGCTGGCGGTGGATGCTGGCCAGTTCCACCGTGCTGTGCGTGGTCTTCCTGGTGATCCGCCGCGGCTCGCCGGAGTCGCCGCGCTGGCTGGCCGCCAACGGACGGGTCGGCGAGGCGGTGCGCGTGGTGGAGAAGCACCTGGGGGTGCGGGTCGACGGCCGCGAGCTGATGCCGGACCCGGCCGCCCGGGCCCGCGGCGCCGGCGGGCTGCGGCTGCTGATGACCCCGCCCTACCGGCGGCGCACCCTGTTCTGCGGCCTGTTCTTCCTCTGCCAGGTCGGCCCGCTGTTCGCGATGCTCACCTTCGGCCCGCAGATCCTCTCCTCCTTCGGCATGCCCGGCGGCACCGTGATGGAGACCCTGGGCACCGGGCTGATCAGCCTGGTCTTCCTGCTCGGCTGCTACCCGGCGCTGCGCCTGATCGACACCAAGGGCCGACGTCCCGTCATCATCTGGTCCTTCGCGCTGATGACCGTCCCGCTGGCGCTGCTGGGGGTGTGGCCCAGCGCGCCGGCCGCCGTCGCGCTGACCGCACTGTGCGCGTACGCCTTCCTGTGCGGCGGGCCGAACGTGCTCGACTGGACCTACCCCAACGAGCTGTTCCCGACCGAGATCCGGGCCACCGCCGTGGGCATGGCCACCTCGGTCAGCCGGATCGGCGCGGCGGTGGGCACCTACCTGCTGCCGCTGTCGCTGACCGGCCTGGGCACCGGCCCCACCATGCTGATCGCCGCCGGCGTGACGGCGCTGGGCCTGCTGGTGTGCGTCCTGTGGGCGGAGGAGACCCGCGGCACCGCGCTGGGCGCCGCCCCGGCCGCGCCCCGTACAGCCCAGGCGCCGGGCGTCCCGGCGCAGCGGGTGCCGCAGTCGGTGCGCTGACGGTGCGCTGACGGCCGGCGCGTGCACGGCGGCGCCGCCCGGGTCCTTCCCGGGCGGCGCCGCCTTCGTTCGTCACCACCAGTCGTCCGGCGTGCCCTCGACGCCGTTCAGGCGGTTCAGGACGGCGCGGAAGAGCCACCGGTCGAGGTAGGCCGGGTACAGGGGGTGGGGCGGGAGGGGGTAGTCGCGTTCGACGCCCGGGGGCAGGCCGCCGGTGGCGGGCGCGAGTTCGCGTTCGTCGCGGAAGACGAGGGAGGCCCAGAACGCGGCGGCCAGCGGCACGGCGGTCACGCCCGGGGGCGTGGGCCAGTACTCGCCGGTCCGGGGGTGGCGCGGGACCACGGCGATGTCGGCGCGGGGGCCGGTCGGCGGCAGGCCCGGTCCGGCCAGGGCCGCGCGCCGGGCCGGGCCGGGTTCCGGAGGCGGCAGTTGGGCGAGGAGCGGGCGGAAGGCCAGGGCGAGCGGTCCGGCGGCGAGGGCGAGGGGCGCGCCGTCCGCGGCGTGGACGAGGTGGGCCAGGGTCACGGCGGCCTCCACGTCCCAGCGGATGCTCCGTCTGCCGTCGCCGTCCGACAGGTCGGCGGCGCGCCACCGGTCGGTGACGGTGGGCCAGTCGGCGGCCGGACGGTCGGGGCCCGCCGGTACGGGGCTCACCGCGGCCGGTTCCAGCCAGGTGGCCTGCCACAGCGAGCAGTCGTCGACCCGGGTGGCGACCTTGCGGCCGCAGCCAGCGCAGGTGACGTTCGGGCCGTAGCGGCCGTCGACGCCACAGCAGGCGCCGAGTTCGCGCCGCTGGACCATCGCGGTGCCGTGGGCGTCGCCGGGAGCGATCACGATCAGCCGGGGCTCGCCGGCGGGGCCCTCGTCGACGCCGTAGGTGCCCGCTTCCATGAGGACGGGCATGGTGACGCCGTTGCCGTACTGGAGGCCGGCGTAGACGGGGTACGGGACCCGTGTGAGCGGCCTGGTCAGTGCGGTGCCGCACCCCTTGCACGCGAAGACCTCCACGCCCGCCCGCTCCCCCTCCGCAGCTGCCCCGACGCGCGAGTATCGCCGTCCGGGCGGGCGGGTGGCCAGGGGGTTTCCGGGCCGGGCCGCCGCGCTCACCGGCCCTGCCGCCCCACCAGGGCGGGCGGCTTTGTCAAGCCCGTCCCGGGGCCGGCCGATCGGCAGTAGCCTCGACAGCCTGCGACGGCGCAACGGCGCTCCTGGCAGGGCGAATTGGAGGCGGCGGTGGCCGAGGGGAAGGCCGGGGACGGCGAGGGGACGCTGCACGAGCGCGAGGCCGAGATCCGGTCGGCGGCACAGGCGATCGAGGCGCTCACCCTGCCCGCGGGCGCCGGGGTCGGTGAACTGCTGCTGTACACCGGTGCGGCCGGGCTGGGCAAGACCGCGGTGCTGACCGCGGTGCGGCGGGCCGCGAAGCGCGCGGGCTGCACGGTGCTGTTCGCCCGGGGCGGGCAGCGGCAGTGCCACGAGCCGTTCCACGTGGTGCGCCAGCTGGTGCGGCCGGTGCTGTCGGCGCTGTCCGGCGAGGAGCGGGCGGGGGTCTTCGGGCCGTGGGAGGACATCGTCGGCCCGGCGGCGGGGCTGTGTCCGCCGGGCGGGCAGCTCGATCCGCAAGGGGTGCGGGACGGGCTGGACTTCGTCCTCACCCGCCTGGTGCAGCTGCGTTCGCCGGTGGCCGTGCTGGTCGACGACCTGCACTGGGCCGACCCGGAGTCGCTCGGCTGGCTGGCCGGCTTCGCGCTGCGCGCCCGGGAGCTGCCGGCCCTGCTGGTGCTCGCCTGCCGTGACGAGTTCCCCGACGACGCGCTGGCACTGCAGCGCGGCCTCGCCGAGCGGGCCGACCGCCGGCACGAACTGCGCCCGCTCCAGCCCGCCTCGGTCGCGCACCTGGTCCGCGCGGCCCTGGGCGAGCGGGCTGAGGACGCCTTCTGCCGGCACGTCTGGGCGGTCACCGCCGGGAACCCGTACGAGACCGCGGCCCTGCTGCGGGAGGTGGCCGACCAGCGGCTCGACCCGGTCGAGGAGAGCACCGGGCAGCTGCGCGAACTCGCCGCCACGGCCAGGGGGATGACGCTGCGGCACTGGCTGGAGCGGCTGGGCCCCACCGCGCTGCGCTTCGCCTGGGCGGCCTCGGTGCTGGACACCGACATCCGCCCCGACCTGGCCGCCGCGATCTGCGCCCAGGGCCCGGAGACCGCCGCCGAGTCCGTCCGGGAGCTGCGCCGGCACCGGGTGCTGACCGGCACGCCGGCGGGCCGGCTGGAGTTCGTCCACCCGCTGGTCGCCACTTCGGTCTACCGGTCGATGCCGCCCGCCACCCGCACCGGGATGCACGGGGTCGCCGCCGTCGAGGTCGAGAACGCCGGCCTCGGCCTGCCCGCGGCCTCCCGCCACCTGCTGGAGATCCTGCCCGAAGGGGACGGCCTGATCGTCGACAAGCTGCGCCGGGCGGCCCGCGAGCACCTGGCCATCGGCGCGCCCGGGGCCGCGCAGCGCTGCCTGCGCCGCGCCATCAGCGAGCCGCCCGCCGCCGCCGACCGGGCCACGGTGCTCTACGAGCTCGGCTGCTCGGCCCTGCTCACCGACCCGGCGACCACGGTCAACCAGCTGCGGCTGGCGCTCGCCGACCCGTACGGGCTGGGCCCCGAGCTGCGGGTGGACGCGACCTTCCGGCTCGCCCAGGCCCTCGCCCACAGCAACCGGCTGGGCGAGGCCGCCGCGCTGTGCGCCGAGGAGGCCGCGCGCACCCCGCCCGGCCCGGGACGGCTGCGGCTGGAGGTCGCCGACTTCATGTTCGCGACGTTCCGGTTCGAGGACCCGGACGGCCCCGGCCGCTCGCGGCGGCTGGCGGAGTTCGGCCGGATGCTGGGCACGGTCGGCCTGGCCTTCACCGACGACGGCCCGGACGGGCCGGCCGCGGGCGAGGCCGTGTTCGAGCGCGACGGGCTGGCCCAGGCGGTGGCCGTGCTGCGCTGCTGGGACCTGACGCTGCGCGGTGTCCACCGCGCGGAGGCGATCGCCCTGGCCGAGTCCGCGCTGCGGGACGGCCGGCTGCCCCTCAGTCTCGGCTGGACCAACACCACCTGGGGCTTCGAGCTGCCCGGGGTGCTGGGCCTCAGCTACCTGTACGCCGACCGGGTCGACCGGGCGCGGGAGTTGTTCGAGGAGGCGGTGCGCAGCTATGAGGTCGCCGGGTGGAGCGGGGGCCATCTGGGCTTCGCCTATCTGCTGACCGGCATGCTCCGGTTCCGCTGCGGCGCGCTCGCCGCGGCGGAGGACTACCTGCGCCGGGCGCTGCGGATCGCCGGGCGGATCGGCCCGGGCACCCCGCTGCACTGGGACGCCGTCGGGGCGCTGGCCGAGACGGTGGCCGCGCGCGGCCGGCTGGAGGAGGCCCTGGAGCTGGCGCGCGAGCACGCCTTCGGCCCGCCGTACCCGACGGTGATGGTGCTGCCCGACGCCCCGACCCTGTACGGGCGCCTGCTGCTGGCCCGGGGCGACGCGGCGGGCGCGGCCGCGGCGCTGGCCGCCGCCGGGGCGGCCCTGGACGCGCGCGGGTGGCGCAACACGGTGTGGGCGCCGTGGCTGGGGCACCTGGCGCGCGCGGTGGCCCCGGTGGATCCGGAGCGGGCCCGCGGCCTGGCCGAGGAGGCGGTGCGCCGGGCGCGGGAGTCCGGGACGGACTCGGCCGTCGGCAGCGCGCTGCGGCTGTGCGCCGCCGTGCACGGGGCGCCGCGGGCGGCCGGGCTGCTGGCGGAGGCGGTCCGGTGCCTGGAGCGCTCGCCGGCCCGCTACGAGCACGCGATCGCCCTGGTCGACCTCGGTGAGGCGCTGGGCTCCACCGCGGCCGCGCGCAGCGCGCTCTCCCGGGGTCTGGAGCTGGCCGCCCGCTGCGGCGCCGACGGCCTGGCGGCCCGGGCCCGCGGTCTGCTGGCCGCGGGGCCGCAGGGCTGAGGGGCGGACCGGGGCCGGGGCGGGCGGCGCTCAGACGGACAGGGCCGGCCCGCCGGGCGCGCGACGCGGGAGTCGGCCCAGGGCCAGGGCGCCGGGCCCGACCGCGGCGATGAGCAGGAAGGCCCAGCAGAACATCACCGAGGGCTCGCCGCCGTTCTGGATCGGCCACAGGCCGTGCTCCTGGTGCACGCTGAAGTAGGCGTAGGCCATCGACCCGGAGCACAGGAGCGCGGCCGGGCGCGCGGCCAGCCCGATGAGGACCAGGATCCCGCCGGCCAGCTGGATGGCGGCCGCCCACCAGCCGGGCCACTGCCCGAGCCCGGGCGCTTTGCCGTGCGCGCCGCCCAGGACGCCGAAGAGGGTCGCCGCACCGTGGCACGCGAACAGCAGCGAGACCACGATGCGGAACAGCCCCAGGACCAGGGGGCGGGCGCGTTCGGCGAGCGGCGACGGGTCGACGGACACGGGAACTCCTCGATCGGGCGGGCGCGGGGGGAGGGCGTGCGGGCGTGCGGCGCCGGGCCGTACGGACGGGCCCGGCCGCGTTTGACGCGACAGCGCCAATTCTGTCGCCGCCTCAGGCCCGGTGGCACGGGCGTGGGCTCTGAGGTTCCTCTGAGTTCCGCGGGCGGACCCGCGGGCGGACCCGCCCGTTGAAAGTATCGTCCCGTGCAACTATTGTTGTGACACGTAAAGCGCATCAGCAAGCGTCTGCGCCCCGGCGCCGCCGACCCCACGGGAGTCCGACATGAGCACCACCCTCTTCACCCCGTACACCCTGCGGGAACTGACCGTTCCCAACCGGGTCTGGATGCCGCCGATGTGCCAGTACAGCGCCGCGCCGGCCGGCGAGAACGCCGGAGTGCCCCACGACTGGCACTACACCCACCTGGCGGCGCGGGCCGCCGGCGGCACCGGGCTGATCATCGTGGAGGCCACCGCGGTCAGCCCGGCGGGGCGGATCAGCCCGTACGACCTCGGGCTGTGGAACGACACCCAGTTGGAGGCGTTCCGCCGGATCACCGCCTTCCTCAAGGAGCAGGGCACCGTGCCCGCCATCCAGCTCGGCCACGCCGGGCGCAAGGCCTCCACCGAGCGGCCGTGGGTCGACCGCGGGCGCGCCCTGACCCCCGAGGAGGAGCACGGCTGGACCCCGGTCGCCCCCAGCGCCCTGGCCTTCTCCCCCGAACACACCACCCCCGAAGAGCTGACGGTCGATCAGATAGGCGTCATCGTGCGGCAGTTCGCCGAGGCGGCCCGGCGCGCGCTGGAGGCCGGCTTCCAGGCCGTCGAACTCCACGGCGCCCACGGCTATCTGATCCACCAGTTCCTCTCCCCGCAGAGCAACCGCCGCACCGACGCCTACGGCGGCTCCTTCGAGGGCCGGATCCGCTTCGCCCTGGAGATCGTCGACGCGGTGCGCGCGGTGTGGCCCGAGGAACTGCCGCTGTTCTTCCGCGTCTCCGCCACCGACTGGCTCACCGAGAACCCCGAGGACGGCCGCGAGGGCTGGACCTCGCAGGACACCGTGCGCCTCGCCAAGGAGCTCCAGGCGCACGGCGTGGACCTGCTGGACGTCTCCACCGGCGGGCTCGTCCCCGACGCCCGGATCGAGGCCGCGCCCGGCTTCCAGGTGCCCTTCGCCGAGGCGGTGCGCAACGAGGCCGGCCTGCCGGTGGCGGCCGTCGGCCTGATCACCGAGGCGGCCCAGGCCCAGGAGATCCTCACCGGCGGCCGGGCCGACGCCGTCCTGATCGGCCGCGAGCTGCTGCGCAACCCGTCCTGGGCCCGCCACGCGGCCGGCGCGCTGGGCGGGGAAGTCCACTCCCCCGTCCAGTACCACCGCGCCTGACGGTGCCCGACCGGCCCTGACGGCACCCGGAAGCGGACCCGGTCAGGGCCGGTCGCCGGCCCGCAGTTCGGCGGCGAGCCGGCGCCGGCCGGCGACCGCGGTCTCCAGCACCACGGCCAGGCAGACCAGCAGTGCCGGCCCCGCCGCGGGCAGCAGCACCGGCAGCGCGGCGGGCCCCAGGGCGTGACCGACCCGGGCGCCGACCAGGGTGGACAGGTCGAAGGCCGGGCCGAGCAGGGCGGCCGCCGCGAGCGCGGCCAAGCCCCCGCCCAGCGCCGCCGTCAGGGCCTGGGGCAGAGCCTCGGCGGCGATCAGCGCCAGGCCCTGGCGGGGCCGCAGGCCCATGGTGCGCAGCCGGGCCAGGACGGCGGTGCGTTCGGGGGCGGCCCGTAGCAGCGTCAGCAGGGCGGCGAGCAGGGCGAAGCCGGCGGCGGCGCCGGCCGCGTAGCGGAACAGGCGTGCGGCGGCCTGCTGGAGGGGGTCGTCGGCGAGTTGGGCGGCCAGTTCGCGGCTGCTGTGGACGGCGTAGCCGGGTGGCAGGCCGTGGGTGCCGCGGCCGGACGCGGCCGCGTCCTCCTGGATGAGCTTCAGGATGCCGGTGGGCTGGGTCAGGCCGCGCTCCCGCAGCAGTGTCCTGACCTGTTCGGGGTCGATGTCGCCGACGGCCAGCCAGCGGTTGGGCTTGCCGAGTGCGGGGAGGCGTTCGGCGGCCGGGCCGGCCGGGAGGACGACGAAGGGCAGGCCGGGGTCGGGCAGGGCCGGGGTGGCGGCCACGGTTCCGGCGACGGTGGTGCGCAGTTCGCCGCCGCTGCCGAGGTGGAGCCTGGGCGCTCCGGAGGCGAGGCTCCCGGCCAGGTCACGGCTGAACAGGGCGGGCA
Source organism: Kitasatospora sp. NPDC096128 (assembly GCF_040303105.1). Classification (NCBI taxonomy): domain Bacteria; kingdom Bacillati; phylum Actinomycetota; class Actinomycetes; order Kitasatosporales; family Streptomycetaceae; genus Kitasatospora; species Kitasatospora sp. NPDC096128. The sequence goes on from NZ_JBEOSP010000065.1 coordinate 24,319, forward strand.
CGGGGGTGTCGGGGCCGCCGGGGGCGGCGGCGAGTGCCGCCGGGTCGAAGCCGCCGGCGCCGGTGGTGCGGGCGATCTCGGCGTACGCGGCGGGTTCGGCGACCACGACGGTGGCCTTGACGTCGCCCGAACCCGCGCCGATGAGCAGGGACTTGGGCTCGATCCGGACGGCGGCGGCGGTGTGCAGGCCGGGCAGGGCGGCGGCGGCCCCGGTGAACGCCGGCGGCACGGTGGCGTAGTCCGGCAGGGTCACCCCGATGTCCCCGCCGGTCGCGAGGCGGGCGGCGCGCAGTCGGCTGTGGTCGACGGCGTCCAGGACGGTGGCGCCGAAGCCGGCGCTGGTGACGGCGATCAGCAGGGCGAGCAGCGGCAGCGCGGAGGGCCGGCGCCGGCCCGGGGTGTCGCGGGCGGCGCGGGCCAGGCCGAGGAAGCCGATCAGACCCCGGCCGCGCCGGGCGAGGGCGGCCAGCCCGCCGATCAGCGGCGGCGCGGTCCGGGCCAGCAGCAGCGCGCCGGTGACGGCGAGCAGCAGCGGGGCGGCGGCCAGCAGCGGATCGGTCCCCGCCCCGGGGTGGCCGACGCCCCGGCGCCGGACCTCGGCCACGGCCGCGACGGTCACGGCCAGGACGGCGAGTTCGCCGATCGCCCGGCGCGCGCCGCCGTCCTGTCGCGGGCGCGGCAGGACGGCCCGGGCGGGGAAGGCCAGCAGGGCGAGCAGGGTCGCGGCCAGGGCGGCGAGCACGGCCTGGCCCCACCGGGGGGTGGGCAGCAGCGCCAGGGCGAGGGCGGTGGCGAGCGCGGCGGCGGGCAGCACGGTGGCGGCGCCCTCGCCGAGCAACCGCAGCGCCACCCCGGTGCGGGAGGCGCCGCGGGCGCGCAGCAGCCGGAGTTCGCCGGCGCGCCGGTCGGTGGTGAGGGCGGCGGCCAGGACCAGGACGACCGCCGCCACGCCCGCGGCACCGGCCGGGCCGATCGCGGCCAGTGGCATGGCCGCCCGGTAGCGGTCCCGGGCCCGGGTGAGGACGTCCGGCAGGAAGGACGCGGTGCGCAGGTCGGTGCGCCCGGTGGCGGGGACCAGGGCCTTGGCGTCGGGGCCGGCGAGGAAGGAGCCGGCGGTGGCGATGGTGCGGTCGAGCCGGTCGGCGCGCAGGGCGGCGGGGTCGACGGGCAGCCGCCAGAAGTCGTCGGCGCCGCCGCCCCAGCGGGCGAGGGCGGCCAGGTCGGCGCCGTCGGTGAAGCCGGTGGTCTGCCACCAGTTGTTGCCCAGCGGGTCCAGGTGCAGGCAGGCGCGGTCGGGGCAGCCGAGGTCGTCCCAGTACGGGTCCCTCGGGTCGTCGACGCGGTAGAGGCCGACGACCGTGGTACGGCGGGCGCCCGCTTCGCCGGTGCCGCTGTCGAGGACGTCGCCGATCGTGATGCCGATGGTGCGGGCGGCCGGCTCGCTCACCACGATCGGCAGCGGGGCGCCAGCGGGGGCGGAGGCGTCGGCGGGGGCGGGCCAGGTGCCGGCGGTGAGGGTGACCCGGTCGGCGAGGCCGTCGAGGTGGAGCAGGGCCAGCTTCGGGGCCGCGTCGGCGGCCAGCCGGGTGTAGCCGGGGTTGTTCAGGTCGCCGGTGGTACGGGCCCGGGCGCCGCGGGCCTCGCCGGCCGGGGACAGCGTCAGCTGCGCGCCCACCCGCGCGGTCAGTTCGCGCTGGACGGCGGCGAGTTCGGCGGCGGTGTCGCCGGGGCGGGTCGCGGAGGTGTACTGCAGGCTGCTCAGATGCAGGTCCCGGTGGCCGACGTAGTCCCGCAGCGCGGCGTCGGCGCCCCGGTCCTGGAGCCTGGGCAGGGCGGCGGCGAGGAAGACGGTGACGAAGGCGAGGGCCGCCATGAGCAGCGCGGCCGCCGGGTCGGCGCGCAGCCTGCTGCGGACCCAGGGCGCGGGCCGGTGGTCGGCGTCGGCGGTTCCGGCGCGGCTGGTCACATGATCCTCCCTGCCCGGTCCAACGGCGGTGGGGGCCGGAGGGGTTCATGAGCGGCCCGCTGTGGCCGCCGCCCGGAACGGGTGGCGGCCACAGCGGGTCGACCGACGGCGCGTCAGGAGTTGCCGCGGCCGAGGAAGTGGCCGGCGGTGGTGGCGCTGGTGGAGCGGCGGTCGTGGGAGGCGTCCTCGACGACGTGGATCATGCTGCTGTCCGGGTCCATGCCGCGGTCCTTGGCCCAGCCGCTGACCAGGTGGGTCATCTCGTTGTTGGCGTCCAGGTAGGTGTCGGAGATCTTGGCGTTGGCGACGCTGTTGTTGTGGTCCTTCATCTGGTTGTCCCACTCCCAGGCCCAGGTGTCGACCAGGCGCTGGGCGCTGTCGCCGACCCACGGGATGGGGGTCAGCGGGGCGCCGACGACGTGGTAGGCGACCTTGGCCTTCCAGTCGGCCTGGAGGTTGGCGTCGTCGCGCTGGCCCATGGCGACGTCGGCGCGGATCGCGTCGTAGACGCCCAGGCTCGCGGCGCCCTTGTTCATCACGTCCTGGATGTCGTTCTGCGAGGGGTTGGGCCCCATCGAGGACAGCTCCTGAGCGATCTTCGCGCTCTCGGCCTGGTGCAGGGTGGCGTAGGCGTCGGGGTTGTCGGACAGTCCGCGCATCACCCGCACCAGGCTGTCCTCGCCGACGCCCATGTGCACGGCGCCGCCCGCGTCGGTCCACACCGTGCTGCCGTGGTCCTGGTACTGGGAGTTGCGGCCGTTGAAGATCTCGTGGGTGTCGTTGGTGTAGTCGGCCAGGGCGTTGGCCAGCGGCCGGCGCAGGTTGGCGTTGACCTTGTTGCCGCCCTGGCCCTCGTCCAGGGTGGTGACGGTGTCGTGCATGATCCGGGCCTGGGCCTCGGTGTGGTGGCCGGTGTGCGGGGCGCCGGCCGGCTGGCCGGTGGTCGCGGCCTCCAGGGCCGCGCCCAGGCCGCTCTGGGACAGCGGGTCGGGCGTCTTGAACGGGCCGGCCATCGACGTGACCCAGCCCTCGGGCCACTTGCGGTCCTTGAGCAGGTAGTGCAGGTGCTGGTTGCCGCCGTTCGCGTTCGGGTCCAGGTAGGCGGTGGCGGCGTCCGGTTCGCGGCCCATGATCGCGAGCACGTTGTCCAGCGGGTCGGCGCCCAGCGCGGTGCCGTTGTGGTTGGCCTTGTAGCTCCACGCGTCGGGGGTCTTCTTCTCCGCGGCGGTGATGTCGTCGGCCAGGTCGCCGAGCATCCCGGCGGAGTACTTGGCGTCGCCCTTGGCCATCAGGGTGGTCAGGACCTGGTACCCGTACACCGGCTCGGTGTTGGAGCCGTAGTTGTGGTCCTTGTCGCAGCCGACCTTGCCCATGCCGTCGCGCCAGCGGCGGTAGAAGTCGGTGTTGGTGTCCTGGGTGGCGGAGGCCAGGGCGTGGGTGAGGCCGCCCTGGAGGTCGGTGTAGGCGGCCCTCTTGTCGTCGCCGGGGCTGCTCAGCTTCCCGGCGAGCTTGAGCGTGCCGTCCGGGCCGAGCCGGTCCAGCAGGCCCTGGGAGAAGGCGGGGTGGTCGGCCTTGTCCTTCATCAGGTCCTGCAGCTGGAGCAGCTGGTCGGGGGTCAGGTCGTCCAGGTGGGTGGCCAGGTCGGCGGCGCGCTGGGCGTCGCCGGCGTCGCCGCCGCCCACGGCCTGGCCGTTGAAGGTGGTGTCCAGCGGGTTGCCGGCCTTGGAGGCGCCGCGCAGGGCGGCGGCGATGCGCTGGTCGGCGCGGGTGGCGGCCTGCACGCCGGCCGTGATCGCCGCGGTCCACTTGGCGGCCGCGTCCTGGTAGGACTGCCGGGCCTCCGGGTCGTGGTGCAGCGCCTGGCGGGTCGCCGGGTCGAGCGTGGTCTCGTCGAACACGGCGGTGCCGGTGCCGGTGACCTTGAAACCGTCCTTGACCGCGCCGTCGGCGGCGTCGCGGGTCTGCTTCTGCGCGGCGGCGAAGTCGGCGTGCGCCTCGTCGAGCAGCGAGGCCATCGCGTTGGCCTCGGTCTGGGCGTCGACGATCTGGCCCTTGGTGCCCAGCAGCGCCGCGTTGGCCAGGTTGGCGGCGTTGCCCGTCCACCAGGGCCCGCCGCCCAGGCCGTTGCCGCTGCCCGGCAGGCCGTTGCCGCCCGGGGTGAACAGGCCGTTGCCGCCGATGCCGCCGCCGTTGCCGCTCCCGCCCAGGACGTCCTGCTCCATGGTGGTCTGCATGGTGTGGAAGCGGGCGGCCATCGCGCGCCACTGGGTGGCGGCGGCGGTCAGCGCGTCGGGGTTGGCATTGAGGACGTCTTCGTATCCGAGCATGGTCACGGCACCTGGAGGGACTGGGCGATGGACAGGTTGGTACTGCGGTAGTTGGCGCCGGTGCCCTGCATCGCGGCGGCGTTGGCGTTCAGCCGCCCGGTCAGCGCCTTGACCTGCTGGTGCCACTCGTCCAGCGAGTCCTTCAACGCCCCGGCGCTGTCCCAGCCCTTGAGGCCGGTGACGGCCGTCCCGGTGGCGTCGTCGGCGACCGCGCCCGCACCGGGGCAGTCGTGGGCCAGGTTGGCCAGCGTGGCGTGCGCCTTGTCCAGCGCATCGTGGTTGACCCCGAACCCGCCCGGTGGTGGTGTGCTCATCCGTCGATCCCCCATGTGTGGTGACCCGGTGCTGCGATCACCGGGCGCCGATGATCGTAAGTCCGCGGAGCACCGGTTTTCGCAAGGGATCCATCAGGGATTTGTCACCGTTTCGTCACCGCCCGGCCCCGAGCGGACCGTTCGGGCACGGTGCGTCGGCCCGGCCGAGCTGCGGACCGCCCCGACGCCCGTCTCGCTGTGACGGCCCGAGGGCCCCTCACCCCCGTGGCGGGGGTGCGGGGCCCTCGGGCGGTCGGACCGCTCAGGCCGTCGGGGCGCTCAGGCGGTCGGGGCGCTCAGGCGAGCAGGTCGCACTGGAGGTCGACCACCTGGCGGAAGGCCGAGACCGGCACGCCGCGGGGGTTGGTCATGGTGATCACGGCGACCACGTCGGAGGCCGACACGTACGCCAGGCGGGTCGTCGGCACGTCCTTGTCCGCCGTCTCCCGGGACTCCTTGCGGGTCACCTCCACGCCGTCGGGCAGCTCGCTGTCGGAGGAGGAGGTCGTGCTCCTCGCGCCGGGCGCGGCCTTGAGCTGGATCTCCGACCGCATCCGGGAGAAGGTGTCCCAGGCCTCGGCCGAGGAGCCGAAGCGCAGCAGCCGGATCCGGGTGCTGGTGCCGTCCGAGGCGGTCCACTCCCGCACGGTGGCCGCGCGGCACGCGTTCTGCAGCAGCAGGGCGTGCAGCCTGGCCGTGTTCTGCGCGTCGCCCTCCAGCGCGCCGCAGGACACCCAGTTGGCCGGGGCCGGCGCCCCCTCGGGGACCGCGGGAAGGGTGGGAGGGGCGCTCGGGGTGCTCGGGCTCGCGGCGGCCGACGGGGCGTCGGAGGGGCCCGCCGTGGGCGACGCCGGGGCCGTCGGGGACGGGAAGAGCGGCGCCTTCACCGAGCCGCCGGCCTCCTTGGGGGCGGGCAGCAGCAGGTAGCGCAGGTCGGCCTGGTGCAGGCCGGCCTCCTTGTCCTTGGTCCTGTCCCTGCCCTTGTCCTTCAGATCGGGCGCGGCCTTGCCCGAGGGCAGCGGCGGCAGGGTCAGGGGCGGGAAGGTGTAGCGGCCGTCGCCGGGCGTCGCCAGGCCGGGGACGTCGGTGCGCTCGGGGGCGGTGACGGCCAGCGCGGCGCCGGTACCGGCCAGGGCGAACACCAGGACGGCGCAGCCCCAGCGCACCGCGGCCTTGCGGCGGCGGGTGCGGCGGGCGGCCTGCTCCTCGGCGGCCTGCGCCGTCGTGGGGGCCGGGGCGGCTTGGGGCTGCGGGTCGTCGACGGTGACGGCGGCCCAGGGGCCCTCGGCGCTCCCGGCACCCCCGGGGGCGGCGGCGGGTGCGGCGGGGGCCTGGTCGTGCGGCTGGGGCACGGACTGCGGCGCGGGCTGCGGCGCGGCGGCGTGGTCGGTCATACGGACGCTCCCGGGCTGGCGAGGCGGTCGAGCTGCATGGTGAGGAGGGCGACGATCCTGTCCTTGGGGAGCGGCGCCACGCCCTCGGCGCTCATGACCACCAGGAGGTCGCCCTCGGCGGCCGAGCACTCCAGGTAGTCGATCGGCGCGGACGGCGGCGCGGGCATCAGGTAGCAGTGCGCCTCGGGGTGGCCGGGGACCTGCGGGCCGGAGCGGAAGATGCCGGTGTCGCCGGTGAACACCGCGGTGTACTCGTTGATCCGTTGCACCTCCTGCTGGTTGAACTGGCGCAGCCGCAGCCCGATCACCAGGTTGTTGTCCTCGTTGCGGTAGGTCCGCACGCCGGTGCCCCTGACGTGCAGGCCCTGCCAGTAGGAGCGGAGCTTGTCGCGCTTGTCCTTGGGGATCTGCTGGAGTTCGGCGTCCATCTCGTCGGTCAGCTGTCCGGCGCCGAGCTCGGTGTCGTTGCCGTAGCCGCCCTCGTCGGGGCCCGGGGCGTAGCCGGCCGGCACGGGCAGCAGCAGGTCGCGCAGCGGGCCGAAGTGGCTGCCGTTGGACTTGGCGCCGAACGGTGTGGGGGTGGCGGTCGGGGCGGGGGCGCCGGTGGGGCCGGCGGCCGCGGCCGGGGCGGGGTCGTCGTACTGGGTCTTGATGATGCCGACGCCGATGACCACGCCGACCAGGGCGGCGGCGACGGTGGCGGCGCCCGCGCGCAGCAGGCGGCGCGGGGCGGGGTTCAACTGGCTTGCGGGGGCGGGCGGTTCGGGGGCCGGCGTGACGGTCACGGAGTCGCCGGTCACGGAGTCGTCGGTCATACCAGCCGCTCCCACTGCTGCTTGGCGAGGGCCTTGAGGTCCCCGGTGTCCACCGGCTTGGGGCTGAAGACCTCCACGCTCATCTGCACCGTGCCGCGCTGGGCCGCGGCGCGGCCGTAGTAGTACTGCTCCTTGGTGTCGGACCAGCTGCTGGGCTCGGTCTCCGCGTAGTAGCCGCCGTTGGCGCCGTCGGCGAAGCTCTTCCCGTAGGAGGGGCCGGCGGCCTTGTCGAGGTGCTCGGGGGTGTACTGGGTGAGCATCACCCGGTAGCGGATGTCGTCCTTCTTCCAGTCCACCTCGGCGGCGCGCCGGAAGCCGGTCCTGGCCAGGTTCTTGAAGACGTAGGCCGCGTCGCCGTTGCGCTCGGCGAGTTCGCCGATCGACATCCAGCTCGGCTCGTACGGGAAGTCGCCCCAGGCGGCGCTGCCGTCGGGGACGCTGATCAGCAGCTTGCGCAGGTCGCCGTCGATGGCCGGCGGGCCGGGCTGGGCGGCGGCGAGGGCGGCCGGGTCGACCGCCTCGGCCGGGTAGGCGGGCAGGGCGACCTGGATCGGGGGCAGCGGCGTGGGCGGGCGCTGGGCCTGGATCGCGTAGCCGACGCCGCCGCCGGCCAGCGCGCCCACGACCAGGGCGCAGACGGACAGCAGCACCGGGCGGGGGCGGCGCGGGGCGCGCGGGGCGGTCTCGGGGCCGGCCGACAGGCAGTCGGCGTAGGCGTCCGCCGCGGGGGCGGACTCCTCCGCGGCCGGCGCCCGGTGCGCCTGCTGCGCCGTCGCCTCGGCCGACCAGGGCGACGGGGCCGGGGCGGGGGCGGGGGGCGTCGGCGGGACCGGCGGCGCGGGCGGGAGGGACGGTTCGGCCGGCACCGGCGGCACGGGCGGGACCGGGGGTACCGGCGGCACGGGCGGCGGCGGGGGCACGGGCGGCAGCGGCGGCTCGGCCGACGCGGACGGGTCGGCGGCCGCGGACGGCGGCTGCTCGGGTTCGGTGGTCACGGAAACGACTCCAGAGGAGGAAGGGGGAACGACGTCGTGGGGCGGACGCGGGCTCAGCCGCCGGAGGCGAGCCACTCGCGCTGGCGCTTCATCAGGTCGTTCAGCAACGCCTTGTCCGGCGTGCCCTTGACCTCGACGTCGACGGTGTACTGGACGTCGCCCTGGCTCGAGATCCCGGTCATCGAGCCGGTGTAGGACTCGTTCCTGGGCTTGCGGCGGAAGCCGTGGGCGTTGGGGTCGCCGTCGATGTCGATCGACTCCTGCGAGGTGACGTTGTAGCCCCGGACGACCCTGCCCGCCAGGTCGGCGGAGCCGAAGTGCAGCAGGGTGACGGTCACTTCGGCCGTGCCGTCGGCCGTCCGGTAGGTGCGGGTGGCGCCGTCCCGGTAGCCGAGCCGGTTGAGGACGGTGTCGATGTCGTCCGGCTTGCCGAAGATCTCGGAGACGTCGTCGCGGGTCATCGGCATCCCGTCGGCGGGCCCGTAGGACTCGCCGCCGGCGGGGATCGGGAGCAGGAAGTAGCGCAGGTCGCCGTCGTGCCTGCCGCCGCTGACGGTGCCCTTGACGGTGCTGGCCGGGGCGGGCTCGGTCGGGACGGCCGTCGGCACCGGGACGGGTGCGGCGGAGGGCGTCGCGCTCGGGCCGGTGCTCGTCGGGGCGGCGGAGGCGGTGGCGCGCGGTGCGGCCGCGGCGGCCGGGCGGCCGTCCGGCTTGCCGACCGCGACGGTCACCGCGGCGCTGGCCGCCGTGACGGCCAGCAGTCCGGCGGTGGCCAGCGCGATGCCGACGGCGCGCGGCAGCCGGCGCGGGGCCGGGACGGGCGCGGGCACAGCAACGGCTTCCGGCGCGGCGGCAGGCTCCGGCACGGCCGCCGGCTCCGGCGGCGGGTCGGTGAACGCGGCGCTCTCGTTCTCGGGCGCGGACAAAGGACTCCCCCCATGGGAATGATCGGAATTTCGCACGCGGGCCACTGTCGGAATCCGCTCCCCCTGCGGGCTTCCCGGACCGTCCATCACGTGTCTCAGCAGGCATTATGAGAGTCCGATGACATTCTCGCCAATGAAAAGAATCACCGCACTCCCGCCCAATGCCCGATCAACCGGACACTCCGTGACCCAACCGCAACAGGCGGCCCCTGGCGGGGTGTCGTGCCGCCGCGGCTCCGGACCCGGCTTGAGTTGGAGTGCACTCCAAGCCCTACGGTTCCTTCCGTGGTCACGGCCGGTCGGCCGGGAGCACGGCACAAAGAACGGCACGAGGAGAGGACAGGCGCCATGGGTGCTTCGGAGCAGCAGGCCGGGCAGCGGCAGGAGCGGTTCGACCGGGGCATGGAGGTGCTCACCCGGGTCGACGGCGAGGGCGGGCAGCGGGTGGTGGACGCGCTGGCCGACATCAGCCCCGAGCTGGCCCACCAGGTCGTCGCCTGGGGCTTCGGCGACGTCTACAGCCGCCCCGAACTCGCCCCGCGCGACCGGCAGTTGGTGACCCTGGGGATGCTCACCGCGCTCGGCGGCTGCGAGCCGCAGCTGGAGGTCCACATCAACGCCTCCCTCAACGTCGGCCTCTCCCCCGTGGAGATCACCGAGGCCCTGCTGCACTCGGCCGTGTACTGCGGCTTCCCCAAGGCGCTGAACGCGACGTTCGTCGCCAAGAAGGTCTTCGGCGAGCGCGGGCTGCTCCCGGTCACGGCGAACTGACGCCCCGCCGACCCGCCTCCCGCCGGGGCGCGGGCGGTGCCAGGATGCGGGCCATGACGTATTCGGCAGCACGTGACGCGTTGGAGGGCCTGGCGCTCGGGGACGGCTTCGGGGAGCGGTGGTTCCCGCTCTTCCGCGGGCCCGCGGTGGCATTGCGTCAGATCCGGGCCCGGCACGTGCCGGCGGAGACCCCGTGGCACTGGACCGACGACACGGCGATGGCGCTGTCGGTGTACGGGATCCTCACCGCGTACGAGGCGGTGCACCAGGAGCGGCTGGCGCAGGCCTTCGGGGCGACGTACCTGGCCGACGCGTACCGCGGCTACGGAAACGGAATGAGCCTGCTGCTGCCCCGGCTGGCCGACCGGCCGTCGCAGTGGCGGGCCGAGACGCGAAAGCTGTTCGACGGGCAGGGCAGCCTGGGCAACGGCGCGGCGATGCGGGTGGCGCCGCTGGGGGCCTGGTTCCACGCGGACCTGGACGAGGCCGCGGAGCAGGCCGCGCTGTCCGCGGAGGTGACGCACGCCCACCCCGAGGGGATCGCCGGCGCGGTGGCCGTGGCGCTGGCGGCCGCGCTCGCCGCCCGCGGGCGCGCGGGCGGCGGGACGGAGGCGGTGGACGGGGCGGTGGCCGGGGCCGGGTTCCTCGCCGAGGTGGCCCGGCGCACCCCGGCCGGCCCGGTGCGCGACGGCCTGGAGCGGGCCACCGCACTCGCCCCGGACACCGAGCCCTGGCGGGCGGCGGACCTGCTCGGCAACGGGCAGCGGGTCCGGGCCGGCGACACCGTGCCCTTCGCCCTGTGGTCGGCCGCCCACCACCTCGACAGCCTCACCGACGCGCTGTGGAGCACCGCCGAGGGCCTGGGCGACGTGGACACCACCTGCGCCATCACCGGCGGCGTCGTCGCCGCCCGCACCGGCCTGGGCGGGCAGGCCGCCCACTGGCTCGCCAGACGCGAGCCGCTGCCCGGGTGGGTGGCCGGCGCCGAGGACGAGACCGCGGTCCGCCGCGCGGGCTGAGCCCTGGACGGCCGGGGCGCCGCTGCTGCCGGGGCGGGGCGGGCAGCCGGAGCGCCACCCGGCGGGCAGTTACGTGGTGTTCGCGCCGGGCAGCCGGCACCGGCCGCGCACCGAGACCGGGGCGCGGATCCTCGGGATCACCCAAGTCGCGCCCCCGCACCCGCCCGGGCCGGCTCCCGCCGCGGGCGCCGGCCCGGGGGTCAGGAGTGGGTGATCTCGACCTTGGTGATCACCACGTCCTCGACCGGGCGGTCGTCCTCGACGGGGGCGGCGGCGATCGCGTCCACCACGGCCTTGGAGGCGGCGTCGGCGACCTGGCCGAAGATGGTGTGGCGGCGGTTGAGGTGGGTGGGGGTGCCCACCGTGATGAAGAACTGCGAACCGTTGGTGCCCGGGCCGGAGTTGGCCATCGCCAGCAGGTAGGGCTTGGTGAAGAACAGCTCCGGGTGGAACTCGTCCGCGAAGGCGTAGCCGGGCCCGCCGGTGCCGGTGCCGGTCGGGTCGCCGCCCTGGATCATGAAGCCCTTGATCACCCGGTGGAACGTCGTGCCGTCGTAGTACGGGCCGCTGCCCGGCTCGCCGGTGCGCGGGTCGGCGTACTCCCGGGCGCCCTCGGCGAGTTCGACGAAGTTGCGGACCGTCTTCGGCGCGTGGAACGGGAACAGTTCCAGCCGGATCGGGCCCGCCGTGGTGTGCAGGGTGGCGAACCGGGCGTTGGCCACGGGTGACTCCTCTTGTTCGTCGCTGTTCGGTCCTCGGACGGGCATCCTGGCACATGGCAGGATTCGTGGCCGAACCGGTGAGGGAGAGGAGGAGTCCGTGGTGGTCGGAGCGGTGCTGGTCGGGGTGCTGGTGCTGGTGCTCGCCGGGTGCGGGTGCGTGGTGTGGGCCGCACGCGGCGGGCCGCGCTGGGCGCGCGCGGTCGCGGCGGTGACGCTCGGCGCGGGCGAGGTGCTGCGCGGCGCGCAGCAGCGCCGTCGGCGGCGCGAGCGGCGGGAGCGGTGGCTCCTGGGCAGGGGCGGCGGTGGCGAGAGCGGAGCGGACGGGGCATGACGGACGAACAGGGGCTGCGGCGCACCTTCGAGGCGTTGCTCGCCGAGGCCCTGGCCGGGCGCGGGGTGGCGAGCTGCCTGGGGATGGACCTTGACACCGACGAAGCGCTGCTGGCGGTCTACGACGCCGCGACCGGGCACCACACCGGTCCGGAGACGGTCGAGGAGCTGGTGGCGGCCGCCCGCCGGGCCTTCGAGGGGCAGCTGGACGGCTCCAACTCGGCGCGGTGGGGCGAGCGGCTCGCGCGGAAGCTCGCCGGGAACGGGCACTGAGCGCTCGCGTCCCCGGCCGCCGTGGTGGGCACGGCGGCCGGGGACGCGAGTGGTGGGCGGTGTGGGTGGGGGGGCGGGGGGACAGGGGGGCCAGCGCCGCGGCCGCGGCGTCGGGCGGGGGGGGGCCGCCGGG
>NZ_JBEOSP010000066.1:0-1047 GCF_040303105.1 Kitasatospora sp. NPDC096128
AAGCCCGAAACCGACCACACGGCAGCTGGGGCAAGCCACGCAAGGCACGGAGAACGTAGCCGCCAGCGGCTCAGGAGCGATCTACAGCTGGAGTATTAGTAGCTAAGCGTCCTCCGAGGGAAGCGCTGCGGTGAGGATCATTTTGCAAGGATTGAGTGAGTGGGTGATCCTTGCCGATCACCGTGCACCGAAGACCCGGTACTTCGAATAAACATTTTCACCGGTGCTGAGGTTGATTAGATTCTTGATCGGCTTGCGTGCTGTTGCGTCTGCTTCAGTCAGTTCGACCCAGTCTCCGTCAACGAGTGTGCCATGCACTTCATGACTTCGGAGTTCAACCGAAATCAGACCGAGCGGGCCCTCTCCGGAATGACTGTATGTCTCAACTCGGCATGTTAGTTGGGTCATCGCTGCAGGCTTGCCGCGCCAAGGGACTACCTGCTGGCGAACCTGCCTGGCGATGCCAATGACAGCCGACGGTGAAGAGGGCTTATGGGGAGGCAGGGCACGGGCTGTGGGTGCCGAAGGCGGTGACTGCACCTGCCGAGGCTCGGGGGCGGAGGTGGTCTCCGACCCAGACACTCCTTCGGCCTGACCGATGCGACACAGTTCCGCCAAGGCTCCCTGGTGTTTCGGGTTTGCCACGATGGCCCGCGCAAACCATGTCTTGGCTACCTCGCCATTTCCTGCTCGGCGTGCGAGTACACCCAGATAGTGGCAGGCGTTCGCATTGCTCCCGTCGAATTGGAGAGCGTCGAGGAACTGCCTGTAGGCGCCGCTTTCATCACCGCTCTTCAGGTGGAGGAGTCCGAGGCCATAAGTGGCCGCTGAGTGGAGGGATGCGTCTGTGGTATTTTTGAGAACCCACATGTAGATTTGCTCTGCCTCTGTGTACTGGCCCTGGGTAAGCAGTTGACTTGCTTGCGCTAATTTGGCGGACGCTGCTTGCGTAGTCATTTAGAGCTCCAAATTGTGAGGGGTCCCTTGCGCAAATGACCGCATTGCCTGCATTTAAGGGCCTTGGCCCGGGTCGCCGGTGATGCTGGG
>NZ_JBEOSP010000066.1:1146-36070 GCF_040303105.1 Kitasatospora sp. NPDC096128
GGTCGATGCTCATGCCCGGGTCGCCGGTGATGCTGGGGTCGATGCTCATGCCCGGGTCGCCGGTGATGCTGGGGTCGATGCTCATGCCCGGGTCGCCGGTGATGCTGGGGTCGATGCTCATGCCCGGGTCGAAACCGTGGATGTCGCCGCTGGGGTCAGGGGGGAGGTCGAAGCCGGGGTCGAGGCCATCCGTGAAAGGAGTTTCGGGTGGTAGCTTTCCCAATCCCATAGGCGTATGCGCATCGGGTCCGAGCCCAGCTGGTTCACGCCCTTGCCAAGGCCGGTCGGGGCCTGTGTCTCCGTGCAGCTTCTCGTGCACGCCCGGGTGCCAGCCAGTTTGCTTGTGCCCAGCGCCGAGTGCTTCCCCGGCAGCAAGGCCCGCGTCGATGAGATTTCCTAGCAGTTGCGCCGCCTTGTTCTGCAAGACGGGGTCGTCTGGATAAGCATGCTGGGCGAGGAACATGCCGATAGCGCCTCCCAGGCTCCCCGAGGTGATCGCCAAGCCCTCAAGCCAGATATCGGCGGGATTGTAGGGCAGCTCGCGTCCCGTGGGCATTCCTATGGCCGGTTGAGCCTCCGTACGCACTTCCAGATCAAGGAACTGGCGCATGGCCGCTTGAGCCTGAGGAGACTGGTCGATCGTCTTGAACAGGGCAATCTCGCGGGCCGAGTAAAGGTCACCTAGCGTCTTTTCCAGCCCTGCGGCGGCAGCGTCATGATAGAAGCTCCACCCATGCGCGACCCAGCGCGCCTCCTGGCCTGGATTGCTGCGAGAACTCATCGCATCACCCCGTGTCCTGGAGCGGTCCCTTCTCTATCGTCCAACCCAGCGTTGGCGGCAGCCACTCGGACGGGTGCTCTGCTGGCGACTCAAGTTGCGAGTGTCAACTCAACATGCGATCGTGCGCCTGCCTGAGGAGGCTGGAGCAAAGGATCGGAGCCACGGTCTGGGTTTCGACGTTCGGGTGCTCGCGCAGTCCTCAGGCGCCGCTCGCACGGGAGGCCAAGCCGGGGTCGACCGTACGTCCTTCGGTCTCGGCAAGAACCTGGTGGAGTTGTGCCGCGAAGGAGTGGCGGGAGACCTCACGCCTGTTACCTTTGCCGCTCGACGGCGTCATGACTCAGCGGCTATCTGGCGTGTCGTGTACGGGTCGGGTCGTACTCCCTGGCGGTGTCTTAGAAACTGGGTTGCGCGTGACATTGGCGCGGACACGGGAAGCTTTACAAGCCCCACCCGCGGCGATCCGATTCCGATCTTCAAGTCTCGCGAACCTTTGTTCGCGAGACCAGGCCCTGGAGTGCCTCCGGCATCGCGCATACCCGGACATGACATGTCAGATATCGCTGAGTCATGACGCCATCGAGCGGCAAAGGTGACAGGCACACCCCAGCGAGTGGCGCCGATGCGCGCAGGAGGGACTGCAAGTCGTGATCCTCCCGAAGGTCCGGGACCCTCGCTTTGTGACGATCCGCCGTGGTGGGACTCTCACTGATGCGGATCACCGTCTCCTTGCTCTATGGGCTGCCTCGTGTGCAGAGCACGTCCTTGGGCTCTTCGAGTCGGTCCAGCCCGGGGACCCGCGGCCACGCCAGGCGATCGAGCATGCCCGGGCATGGGTGCGTGGCGAGGTCAAGATGATGCAGGCTCGCGCGGCGGGCGGCCATGCGATGGGGGCAGCCAGAGACCTGCGTGGGGCAGCACGACATGCCGCGTACGCCGCCGGCCAGGCCGGGGCCGTCGCCCACGTGGCCGCTCACGAGCTCGGCGCGGCCGCCTACGCGATCAAGGCCGCACGTGCAGCGGCACCGGAAGGCGGGAGCGAGACCGCGGGACGACTCGAGTGCCAGTGGCAACGCAATCAGCTCCCGGAGGCGATCCGCGAGCTCGTACTTGATGACCAGCGGCTGCGCAACGACATCTGCTGGTCGGTGTTCGACTGTTGAAGCCGGACCTTGCACGTTTCCTCGTGCCTGGCCCAATGGGCGGTAAGCATCTTGAAGTAGCAGGTCGCGGGTCTGGTGTGCGTGGGCTTCAGGGTGCTCGGACTGGTTGCGGTCGGATGACTCCCGTCAAGGTCGTCGGTCAGCGGGTGACTTCGCGGTTCGTCAGCACCAGCAGGGCCCTCACCAGCGCGGTCGCCCACTTCGGGTCGGTGCGTACCTTGCCGAGCACGCGCCAGTTCTTCAAGTGCGCGAAGCCATGCTCGACCGGGGCCCGGACCGCGGCCAGCGCCTTGTTGGAGAGTTTCTGGCTGTAGGTCAGGGGCCGGTTGCGGGCGGCCTTGTAGCCGGTGATCACCGCCGGGTCGGCGTCCGGGCCGCTGTCGTCGAGGCCGATGAAGCCCAGGTCGGCGATGGCACCGAGGCCGGCAGCGCGGAGATGGGCGGTGAGTTTGTCGTGCCGGCAGGCGGTGATCTCCGAGGAGCGTCCCGGCCGCACCGCGGAAACCCATACCAGCCGGCCCCTGTCGTCGGTGAGCGCGATCACGAGCAGGCCGTGGCATTTGTGCTTACCCGAGTAGTTCTTCCGGTTCGCTGTTCCGGTGCGCCGCCGGGTGCGGATCAGGGAGCCGTCCAGCAGCACCACCCCACCACCCTTTCGGGCGATCTTCTTCAGCGCGCGGTCCAGGCGCGGGGCGCGCACGGCGAGCAGGCCGACGACCTCCCGCACCCAGCGGGTGACGGTGGTGCGGTGCACCCCGTTTCCGCCGGGCAGATCGCCGGGCCGCTGGTCACAGCGCAGCACCGCCAGCACGATCCCCGCGATCTTCCCCGCGGGCAGGGCCCGCCACCGCGAGCCGATCTTCTTCAAGTAGCCGCGGATCAGGGTGGCGAGATAGTTCAGAGTGGCGCTCGACAGCGGCAGACGGGCGGTGTAGACAAGGCCGTCAGGGCCCTCGACGGTATCGTTGTTTTTCTTCACACCAAACTCAACTGCCGCCGGGGGCCCGCTGGTTACGCCCCACTCCGTCTCCGTCCCGGCGTGGCTACCGACGTGCGGTGAACCGTCCGTCGGGCCGCTTGTGCAGCCACCCACGATCGGCGAGTTTGGTCATCTTCGCCCGCAGCGGCTCCAGCTTCCCGCGCATCGACACCTCAAGTCCCAGCTCCTCGCCCACCGCCCTGACCTGCACCGGACCATCGGCGGCCCGGACGATCGAGAGGATCCGGAGGTAGTCACCGGGCAGCGCGGTCTCATCGGGATCATCGCCGCGATGCGGGACCAGCAGCACCGCGCGCCCCGCCATCTGCGCCTTCACCGGAGCCACCGCAACGGCGGACTCCGCCTCGTCGCGGTCCTGTTCGGCCAGACGGTGCAGCACCCGCTCGGCGATCGCCAACTCCTCCCGCTCCGCCTCGACCTCCCGAAGCCGCTTGCTCAGCTCCTCGGCGAGCGCGTCCAGCTCGCTCCGGCGAGCCGTGATCCGCTCCAGCTCGGACATCCCCGCTCCCCTCCGCGCGATCTGGTGGCGTATCTGCACGGTGACGGATCGTAGGGGGGCGCTCGCGACAGGCGCAGCAGAATCCGAGAAACGCCCCGGCCGCCCAGTCAGACGATCTTCACCGTGGACACCGGCCGCCGGCCAGCGCGAGCACGGCAAGACGCGTGCACACCAGACCCATGACCTGCAAGTTCACGATGCACACCGCCCAATGAGGTACGCCGCTGCCCAGACATCCCAGCGGTAGAGGGCGCCGTGGAGTTCGTCGAACCGCTCCTGGTACTCCAGGATCTCCCTCTTCGAGCGGGCGGCCAGCAGGCCGACCAGCGACTGGTCGAAAGTGCCGCTCTCCTCAGCCTGCGAGCGCGCGGTCTCGATGAGGTGCCAGAACTCGTCCAGTTCCATGACGTGGCACTCTGCCAGCCGGGGACGACAAGCGGGCCTCGAAGCGACGGGGAGCCTGTCAGGGCCTCCGCGTATTCTGCCGCGCATGAGCATGATCGGGGAGTACTCGCGGCTGGCACCCGCCGAGCTGGGCCAAGCTGTCCAAGCTCCGGAGCGGGCCTCGGATCGGAGGCCGGCATGGATGGGTTGACAGTTGCGGAAGACGCCGAGAAGCGCTTCGCCTGGGTCGATGAGTTGGAGGAGGACTACATCCTGCCCACCGTCGCGGTGATCGCCGGTGTGGGGCGGAACGACGTGATCCGCCGGCTGCACGGCGACCCGGAGACCGGTCGACTCCTGACGGCACGACAGGCCGCCGACGAGACGGCTCGCGCCGACCGCGAACAGGATCTGATCGGCGTCGGGATGGCCGGTGACCTGGTGTTCGTGGTGGAAGCCGGTGGCTGCACGACAGCGATCCCTGGGGTTCTTCGGGATCTATCACGTGGTGGCCGGTGCTTCAGTGTGCAGATCGATATCAACGGGGGAGACACCGTCCACTACGCCGTGGACGGCGAGCTCGTTGTCTATGAAGAGCACTACGGGCCGGTCAACCCGCTGAGGGCGGGAGATCCACGCTGGGATGCCGAGTGGTGCCAGGGGCTGATCGACGTAAGCGACGAGACGGAGATCTGGGGTGTGAAGATCTTCGCGCTGATGGAGCGAGTGATGGGCGCCTCCGTCCACCCCTCGTGGTTCACCGAGCCGCTCGACACGTTCGCCGTTCCGCTGGCCTTCGGTTATGCGAACACCCCTGCCTGGGACATGCCCTGACACGACCGCCATTCCGCAGGCCGCGCGGCGGCCTGTCGGCGTACACGGGGTAAGTGCTCAGCCGCGTACTGCTGAACGTGCTCGCCCGTTCGCTTCAGCGGGGGCCTTTTCTGACCGCGCGGTTGCCCGACGGTGGGTGGCGCGGACCAGTACGGCGACCAGAGCCGCCAGGTCGAGGGCGCCGGCCGGGTCATCCGCGTAGCGGGTGGTCTGCAGCGGCCCCACTTCGTCCAGGCGTACTCCTTCCCTTTCCAGGATGTGGGCGAGGACCAGTAGTGCCAGGCGGGCGTTGCCGTCCGGGTAGGGGTGGAAGAAGGCGATGTCCAGGTACGCTCCGGCCGCGCGGGCGGGCAGAGGGACCGACGGGTCGGCGCTCTGGTACAGGCAGGCGGCGAAGTCCTGCCAAGTGTGGGGAGTCAGCCCGTATCGTTCCCGGCCGGCCTTGGCGAAGGCGTCGCTCTGACGCAGACGTACCTCGTTCACACCGAGGACCAGCTGCTGCCAGCCGGTGAGCAGGGCCGGGGTTAGCGGTTCTCCCCGTGAGGCCGCGGCGCGGGACAGGGTCATCGCGGCAAGCAGCCGGCGAGCGCGGTCCGGGGCGCGGCGGCGGACCGGACCGTCGAACCAGGCGGCGAGTCCGTCCACGACCGGGCGTACCGGGGCCGGGCGCACGCTCGCGGCCGAGGACCAGCCGACCTGCTTCCTGGCCTTGCACCACACGGCCAGCGAGTCATCGCTCGCGGTAGAAACCCCGGCCGGTCAGGCGGATCGCCAGGTCCTCTCCCACCGTGTCGACCAGGGTCGGGGCGGGTGCAACGTGGCTCTTGAACCGGCCGTCGATCGCGGCTTCCACCGCTTTCTGGGCCTCTTTCTGTCCCAGGCCGGTGGAGGTGAGGAACCAGGTCAGCGTCGTCTCGCAGATCCCGAACCAGGACGACTCGGCGTGGGTGCTGTTGACGACCGCGGTGACCAGGCGGGTCACCGCGCGTTCCAGATGCCAGCTGCGGTCCTCGGCGTCCGCGCCGGGAAGCGGTGCGAGTTGCTCGAACCTCTCGGCCATGTCCTCCAGCCAGTCACGCCACTCCAGCAGACAGGTCACGACGCGTTCGGTGGTCTCCTCCGCCTCCCCGACCGAGCGCGCATCGCAGCACCAGGCCTCGACTGGCCCACCATAATGGGTCGAGTGATCCCATCCGCAGGCCCACCGGCCGTAACGGGACACCAGGAGCACGGTGACCTCGTCGATGAATCGAAAGCCCGCCATCCGCTCGGCACCGATGGGAGGCACCATCGGGATGATCAGCGCCGTCAGCCGCGCCGCCTCATCCTCGTCCCAGTCGAAGTGGAGAACCACCAGCTGCGTGGACAGCGCCGCCCCGGGGGCGTCGTGCTGCCGTTCCACAACCGGGAGTGAGCCGCCACCAGTTCCTCAGTTCCTCCTCGGCACTGCCGGGGTCGCCGTGATTCCCAGGGACGGCCCGAGCGGCGGCAGAATCACGCTGTGAAGATTTTCAACATCAACGCGATCGCCGGCACTGAGACGAGCGCCTACGGCAGCAGCGGTGTCCGACGCTTCCGTGTCCACGGCGGAGGCGGCCCTGCCGCCGTGAACATCATGCACCTGGCCCCAGGGGGACGCCTTGGCCGGCACGTCGCGCCAGTGCCCCAGTTCCTCATCGTCACCGAAGGC
Organism: Kitasatospora sp. NPDC096128; assembly: GCF_040303105.1. Lineage (NCBI taxonomy): Bacteria > Bacillati > Actinomycetota > Actinomycetes > Kitasatosporales > Streptomycetaceae > Kitasatospora > Kitasatospora sp. NPDC096128. The sequence continues at coordinate 7,498 of NZ_JBEOSP010000066.1, forward strand.
CACGGCTGGGCAAGCGGCACGGACGGCGAACCCGAGGCCCTGGCTCAGGGGCAGGCCGCCTGCTGGGCTGTCGGCGAGGAGCACGAGACCTGGACCGACACGGGTATGACCGTGCTCATCATCGAAGCCCAGCTTCCGTCCCAGGACAGCCTCCTCGGCGAAGCCGCCGAGCAGCAGTAGGAAGTCGTTTCCGTCGTTGATCGACCGCGGGCATCATGCCTGCTGATACACAGCTGGGCGAAAGGACGAGTGCCGCACGTGTCTGGGACCGGACAGATGGCGTTGACAGAGAGGTGGCAGCAGTGTTGGCCCGCGTGTCCTCCCATCGGCTACATGCTCCGCGACCGGTATCAAGACGTGTGGGTGCGCTTTCACAGCCTGCCGGGCTCGAAGCGGTATGCCGATAGCGAGAACGAGTACGCCATCATCCTGGAACGCCACAACACCGTTCTGGACGAGCTGTTCGCCTGCGCAGATGTCTATGTGGTCACGCCAGTCTGGACAGCGGAGCCCGACGTTCCTGAGCATCAGCCGGACGCGGACTACTGGCAGACCTTGCTGACGCAGGACGATCCGGACCCGGATTTTCGGACCTACACTCACCTCTTCGCCGCTCGTCGACCTTGGCGGCACGGATGCATCGACGCCCTGCTACATGAGGTTGCGGACTACAAGACGGCTGGTGTCCTCATCGCCGACACCCGGATGGAGCGCCTCTACCATCCCTATGACGGTGGTGCAGACGTTCTCCTCCCCACGACCGAAGAACGAGACCGGCTTCGCGACCGGTACTCCTCCTGGCTCTCCAGCCACCCAGGTGGGCTCTGACGGACCGCCGGCTCGACGCAGGTGCCGGTTTCCCTTCGTCTGCCGGTCCCAGCCTCAACCGGGCTACCAGTGCAACACGCATGGACTGGACACGGAACACGAGTGGCTGGAGCCGGATCTGGGGCGAGCCAGGTTGCCGAGGTCCAAGACGCCACCATCGAGGAGCGTCAGTGGAACTCCTGTGAGGAGATGTACCGGGGCCTTGGATTCGACGGCACGTTTCGCGGCATCTACTTCTAGTAATGGGCGATGTTGCATTCGATGCAACATTCAGCGTGGCCGATACAGGCCGCTGGTCTGCTGATTTCCGAGGGGGCCGACTCCGAGCCGGTCCCCTTGCCTGGTGCCGGGGCTGGAGTGTCCGCTCGTCGGGGCGGTGACGTCACGCTCGCCGCCTACACGGCGGTGGCGTGCATCGGAGCCACCGCTGCCCGTGCCCCCCCAGGAGGAGGCCACCACCTGGTGCCGGCGGGTTCCCCATGCCGCGAGGTCCACGCCCATCACCTGGGCGTGCGTCCCCGACATCGCGAGGGCGTCTTCGAGTACAGCCTCACCCTCACCGTGGGGTTCTCCGAACAGGAGACCGGCGAGCACACCGCAGACACCCACCACTCCACGCGCCAACAGCCAACCCTCATGGGGGTGAACGGACCGCACTGCCATCGCCGGTGTCGCGGTTCGTTCACCCCCGGAACGGACGGCCAGCCGCGCGGTCGTTGAGACTGAGTGTCCGCGACGTCCCCTGAGCGTGGTTGTTGGCCCCGACCTCGCCGCCCTTGTCATGAGTGCTCCTGCTGACCCGAAAGGCGGACTGCGACGCCCTGGGCTGCTTCCCGTGCCCGGGGCTGAGGAACTCGGAATCGAACCACGGCCTTGTGGGTCGGCGACCAGTGGCATGCGGTCGAGCAGGGGAGTCGGTCGGGCCAACTGCAACGCTCAGGGAGCCACCCCCAAGCGCTCAAGGGCTACTTCGGACGCTCAGTCTCAGTCGTTGTACCGACAGGGCGGGCCGGCTTCCGCATGCGGACAGCTCGGGTGGGAGACGCTGGCGAGCAACTCCTTCGGTGCGATCAGCAAGGACCGGCGGGTTGCCGCGATCATCCGTACGATCTCCGCCCAGCGCACCGCTGACGCGGTCCGCACCCAGTTCGACGCCGTCGCCGACCTGCTCGGCAGGAAGTTCCAGACGGTCAGGACAGTGCTGCTGGGGGCAAAGGAGGACCTGACCGCCTTCGCGTTCTTCCCGAAACGGCATTGGAAGTGCGGACCGGGTGGCGATGGCGCCCCCCAATCATCTGCCGTGCGGACAGCGTGGCAGCGGCGTCAGCTGCCGCATGCGCAGCTGGCGGCGGCCTTCGCCTCGGTCGGGCCTGGATGGGGGTGAGGGCCTGCTCGTCGAGGGTGCAGCAGGCGGTGGTGCCACGGCAGGCGTCCGGCGTGCCGTCGGCCTTGGCGAGGGTGTCCGCGTCTGGTGCGCCCAGCTGCCAAGCACACCGATCGCCTACCTGGCGAAATACCGGGGCGGGGCCGGGGAGGCCCGGGGCGGCGTCCCGCAGAGTCCGTTCGAGTGCGAATCCAGGGTCCCGCTGGCAAGGCCATCGGCTCCGTGGTCGCATGGATGTGCGCCACGACGGAGGTTTCGGTGGCGGTCTTGGCTTTCGCCAGGGCCAACACGGCTCCTGCGAAGGCATTCGCCCGTGACACGGGTAACCAGCAGAGAAGCCAGGAGCACACCATGGCAGATTTCGACCCGAAGAAGCTCGCGGAGACCCTCAACAAGGCCCGGCTGAGTGTCGACTCGGCGCTCACCGACCTGCGGGTCTCCGGAGCCCTCGGCGACGAGGCGATGAGCGAGGAGTTCGCCAAGACCGCCGGCGGCAACTCGTCCTGCGTCATCAACACGGGGTGCCACAAGGCCACTGCGGAACAGTAGGAAGAACCGGGTCACCCTGCGGCGGCATTCGCCCGTGACACGGGTGACCCGACGAGAGCCCAGGAGTACACCATGGCAGATTTCGACCCGAAGAAGCTCGCGGAGACCCTCAACAAGGCCCGGCTGAGTGTCGACTCGGCGCTCACCGACCTGCGGGTCTCCGGAGCCCTCGGCGACGAGGCGATGAGCGAGGAGCTCGCCAAGGCCGCCGGCGGCAACACCGGTTGTCACATCAACACCGGGTGCGGCAAGGCCGCTGCGGAATAGAGGCCTCCGCACGCCGCTGGACAGATGAGCAGCACCATCCCGGTGCGGGCCGCAGAGCGTCTGCGGCCCGCACCTCCTAGCGGAAGTTGAACCCCTTTCATGGCCAGGAAACTCTCCCGGTACCACTTCGCCAGCCCCCCTGTCTTCGACGAGTTGAGCGACCGCACCCGGCGCGTGGTGTTCGCCACCCGCAGCGCCGAACTGCGGGTGCTGGACGAGGCGGCCTGGCAACTGCTCACCACCGAGCCCGAACGACTGCCCGGTGACGTCGTCGAGGACCTGACCGGGATCCACCTCCTCGTGGACGACGGCGAGGACGAACTACGCAGCGTGGTGGACGAGAACCGGGATGCCATCGCCGCCCTGGACTGCCTGTCCCTGGTCGTCACTCCGACCGCCCAGTGCCAACTCGGCTGCGGGTACTGTGGCCAGGAACACTCGGCGCGCTGGCTGTCGCCGCACCACCAGGACGCCTTCGTCCGCCAGGTGACCCGCAAGCTGGACGCCTACCCCTACCGGGAGGTGGACCTGTGCTGGTTCGGCGCCGAACCGCTGGTCGGCATGGCGGTGATCCGCGAGCTGACACCGCGTCTGCGGGCGGTCGCGGAAGAGCGGGGGTGCTCGTTCGGGGCCCGGATCATCACCAATGGCCTCGCCCTGGGCAGGCGGATCGCGCGCGAGCTGGTGGAACGGCACGGCGTGGCCTCCATCGACATCACGCTCGACGGGACGCCCGAGTACCACGACACCCGCCGGGGGACGAAGAGCGGCACCCCCACCTTCCGGCGGATCTTCGCCAACCTGGTGGCGCTGGCCGAGTCAGACCTCAAGGTCCGGATCAACCTCAGGATCAACGTGGATGAGGCCAACTGGCAGGGGATCTCCCCCCTGATCGACATGCTGGCCCGAGCCGGCCTCCAGCGCAGGGTCGCCTGCTACTTCGCCCCGATCCACTCCTGGGGCAACGACGCCCACAAGAAGGCCCTGTCGGCCCGGGACTTTGCGGACCTCGAAGTGCAGTGGCACGCGGAACTCCTCCTCGCGGGCTTCCCCAGCCGGCTGATGCCGGGGCGCAGACGGATCGTGTGTCTGGCGGTGCAGAGGGACGGCCTCCTCGTCGACGCGAACGGCACCCTGTTCCACTGCACGGAGGCGCCGTACGTACCCGGCTATGGCGAGCCCGACGAGATGGCCATCGGCACCGTCGACGCGGGCGAGGACGCGGAGCGCCGTACAACGCTCTCCCTGTTCAACGACGAGGTCCGGGCGGGCGCCTACAACTGTTCCTCCTGCGCGCTGCTCCCGGTGTGCGGAGGGGCGTGCCCGAAGCTCTGGAAGGAGGGAATCCCCCCGTGTCCCAGCACACTTCACAACATGCCGGAGCGGCTCCTCCTGGTCCTGGCGGCCCACCGGATCAACACCTCGCCGACGACGCCGGCGGTGGGCGCGACCACGACCATGGCGGCGTCCTGAACCGGGGCGGGGTGCGGCTGGCCGAGGGCGTTATCGTCCGGGGGACGGACCGCGGGCTCGTCATCGGCGACGACCTGGGCACCCACCTGCTCGGCGACCGCGACCTGGGGAGGTTCGCGGCCGGGCTGCTGCCCCTCCTCGACGGCACCCGCCGGCGGGACGAGATCACCCGGTCGGCCGGCGGCGAACTGGCCGCGCACGCCGCACAGTTCCTGGAACTGCTCGACGCCCGGGGCCTGCTCTACGAGGGCGCCCCGCAGAGCCACGCCGAGTCGGGCGGGCCGAGGCCGCCGTTTCTCCCGGGCGCAGCTCCGGACAGCGAACGTCGCCTGGCGGCGGCCACCGTCACGCTGTACGGCCGCGGGCCATGGGGCGCCGAGGCCGTACGCCACCTCGCACGGGCGGGCGCAGGGCGGATCGTCCTGGCCGACGAGGAAGACGAGGAGTACCAGGACGGCGTCGCCGCCCGCACGCGCACCACCGACCAGGCCGACCGCAACCGCCGACTCCGTGAGCTCCCTGAACCCCCCGCACTCCAGCGGCTCCTGGCCGCCGAGGCGCCGCACTGTGACATCCGTTCGATCCCGGTGAACCGGCTGAGAGCCCAGCTCGCCGGTGTCCCGCCGACCACAGGCCTGCTGCTGATCGCCCTGCGGAGCTCGGACACCCGGCGCCACCTCGGCATCGCGCGCCTCGCCCGGGCGGCCGCGACGCCGCACCTGTACGCGACGCTGAAGGGCCCGGAGGGGATCGTCGGTCCGTTGGTGGTGCCGGGGACCTCGGCCTGCTGGAATTGCTGCCGGCTCCGCGAGACGGCCTGTTCCGCCGTCCCCTGGGCCGAACGGACGGTCCAGGCGGCACGCGCCAGTCGCGCGCTGCCCTCAGCCGCCACCGACGCCGGACCCCGGTCGGCCGCCCTCGGCGCTGAACTCGCGCTCGCGGCCCTGAGGTTCCTGACGACCCCGGACGCCGCCCCCGCCGGGGTGCTGCGGGTACACAACACCCTGACGGGCGGGACGCGCGAGCACCGGGTGCTCCGGATGCCACGCTGCGAGGTGTGCGGCACCCCGCCCCGCCCCGCCGCCCCGGCGACGGCCCGCGCCCCCCGGACCACCCCGATGACGGTGCACGAGCTGCGCGACCACTTGGTGGATCCGCGCGTGGGCGTGGTACGCCGCGCGGGCACGCTGCGCAGTGACATCTGTCCCACGCTGGTCCGCGCGTACGCCGTCCTCAGCTGCTACACGGAGGACGCGGACCTCCGGGACGGGCAGGTCACCAGCCCCGGTGCAGCCGAGTGGTGCGGCGGCCGGGCGTTCACCGAGGACGAGGCGTTGACCGGCGCGCTCGGCGAAGCCGTCGAGCGCTACTGCGCAGCCGTGCCGCCCGCCGTCGCCCGCACGGCCCGGGCCGGCGAACTGGACGGCGAGGTACTCGACCCGCGCCGCCTGGGCCTCTACTCGCCGCAGCAGTACGCGCGGCCCGGTTTCCCCTACCGCCCCTACGACCCGCAGACGCCGTACACCTGGGTGCGGGGCGCCTGGCTGGACGGCACCGGCGAGGTTTGGCTGCCCGCCGACCAGGCCCACTACTCGGCCGGGGGCGGCGTACTCGCGCAGGTGACGACCAACGGACTCGCCGCCGGGCGCGACCACGCGGACGCCGCACACCGGGCCACGCTGGAACTCGTCGAACGGGACGCGCTGTTGAGGGCGTGGTTCACCCGCACCCCGCCACCCGCCCTGGACCTCGGTCCCGGTTCGGAGGGGGCGGGCAGCCAGGTCGCCCGGCTCGTCCAGGACCTCGGAGCCCACGGGCTCGATGTCCGCTTCCACCTGCTGCCCGCCGCGGGCGGCGTGCCCGTGGTGCTCTGCGTCGGACTCGGCGACGGCCGCCGCTGGCCCGCCGTGACCGTCACGTCCGCGGCGCACCCCAGCAGCCGCACAGCCGTCGTGAAGGCGGTGCTGGAGCAGGCACAGACCGTCCTCGCCCTGCGCACCGAACTCGAAGCCGGCCGCCGACCGCCGACCCGCGACGCGGACGTGGTGACGTTCATCGACCACGCCCTACGCTACGCCCGGCCCGGCGCCCGTCGCCGCCTCTCCTTCCTCACGGCCGGCACCGGTATGGTCCGCCTACAGGACCTCCCCGACCCGCCGCTGGTCGAACAGACGACCGCCCGACTGGCCGACCGCCTCGGCGTACCCGTGGCCGTCGCCGACGTGACCTCCGCCGACCTCACCGCCACCGGCCTCCGGGTGGCCCGCGCCCTGGCTCCGGGCCTCCAGCCCCTGCACTGCGGCGCCGGTCTGGAACGCCTGGCCGACGCCCGCCGGCGCTACGGCGCTCGGTCCCTGCACACCGCCCCGCACCCGATGTGCTGAGCGGCTGGCGGAGCTGTCGGTCCTGTTTTCTCCTCCGCTGGATCCTGCGGAATTGAGGATGTGGTGCGGTGCCGTGTGGGGGTACGGGTCCTCGGTTGCCGAAGCTGGCTCCGCCCGCACCAGCGGAGAATACGACACGTCGGGAACAAGTGTTCTCCGCCGGTATTGAACGAGCTTCCCGTGGACTGCCGCGTCGAGCCGCAGGACCTCGGCGGCGGCCGAGTCCGCTACCGGCTGCGGAGCACCCTCAGCAAGGGCCAGAAGCTCGGCGGGATCGCGGAGGAATCAGGTACGCCTGCGGGGGCTCGGTGCGGGCAGGAGCCTGCGCAGTGCCTTCGGGTCGCGGGCGGTGCGCTGGACGGTGCCATCGGGGCGGACCAGCGCCGCTACGGTGCGGCCCCGGCGGAGCCAGCGGTGCAGGGCGGTGCCGGGGGAGGCGGTGACCAGGACACCGCCGCGGCCCTGGACCTCGGCCCGCAGCGCCGGGGTGACGGCTGCGGAGGTGACCAGCGCGAAGCGGCCGGCGGCCAGGTCGTCGAAGCGCAGGCCGTCCGGCAGCTGGGCGTTGGGGCACAGACGTCCCGCGAGGCCGCGCCCGAGCCGCCTGCGGTCCACCAGGCTCGAACGGCGCAGGGCCGGGGTCCGGCTGTCGAGGATGCGGTTGCTCAGACCGGGAACCAGGTGCAGGTGGGGTGCGAGCATGCGGCGCAGCGCGCTGCCGGTGTCCCCGCCTGCGGTCATGGCGGTGCCGACCAGCTTCGCCAGGGTGATCATCGCTCGGGTGTGGGGCTTGCGTTCGGCCTCGTAGCTGTCCAGTACCTGTTCCGGGAGACGGCCGTCGAGGACGGCGGCGAGCTTCCAAGTGAGGTTGGCGGCGTCGCGCAGGCCCGCGCCCATGCCCTGGCCGATAAAGGGCGGGGTGAGGTGGGCGGCGTCGCCGAGCAGGAAGACGCGCCGCTCGCGCCAGTGGTCGGCGATCTGGGCCCGGAAGGTGTACTCCGCCGTGCGCATGATCTCCAGTTCGTCCGCGGGGACGTCGCCGGTCCAGGGCCGGATGAGGGGGTGCAGACGGGTCATGTCGCGGTAGTCGTCGGCGCTTTCGCCGGGCAGGAGCTGGAACTCCCAGCGGTAGCGGCGTTCGCTGATGCGCATGTAGGTGGCCGCACGTACCGGGTCGCAGACCTGGTGCACGCCTTCCCACTGGTGCAGGTCGGCGTCGGTGGCGACGTCGACGACCAGCCAGCGTTGTGCGAAGGCCAGGTCGTGCATGGTGGCGCCGATCGTCGAGCGGGTCAGGCTGTTGGCGCCGTCGCAGCCGAGCACGTACCGGGCCGTCACGGTGCTGGTCTCGCTGGTGCTCCGGTCGGTGAGCCGTACCCGCACCGGGCCGCCGCCGGACTGCTCGACCGCGGTGACGTCCACGTTGCCGCGCAGGGTGACGGTCGGGTGCCGTTCGAGGTTGGCGCGCAACAGCGCCTCCAGTTGGGGCTGGTCGAACATGTTGGCCTCGGGGTGGCCGTGTCGCCCGAGGTCGGCGCCGCGCCGGAACTCGGCCAGTACCCGCAGGTCGCGGTCCAGGAGCCGCAGGCCGTGGGCGGGGCGGGAGATGGCGGCGAACTGCCTGGCGATGCCGAGTCGGGCGAGCAGCCGGTAGATCTCGTCGTCGAGGTGGACCGCCCGCGGCAGTGGATAGACCGACTCCCAGCGGTCCAGCACGAGGGTCTCGATGCCGTACTGGCCCAGCAGGGTCGCCGCGGTCAGCCCGGTGGGGCCGGCGCCGATCACGGCCACCGGGATGGTGTCGGCGGTCATGGCGCCACCGGTCCGGGCGCCGCCGGGGACCACGTCCAACGCAGGGCGTACTGGTCGAGGACCGCGCTGATGGCCTCGCGATCACCGGCGCCGGGGGCGACGGACACGAGGACGGACCCGTCCTCGACCGCCGCGTCGACCTCCACGTCGTGTCCTTGACCGGCCAGGGCCTCTGCGACAACCAGCCGGGTGGCGTCCGCCCGCAGGGCGGGCTTGTAGGGCTTGCCGACGTCGGTCACCGGCAGCGCGGCGAGGACGGTGACGGACTTCGGTGCGGCCGCGCGTTCCGGGACGCGCTCGGCGGCCCACCGGCGGAGCTCGTCCTCGCTCACGTCCGCCTCCGGCGCGAGGGTCACGTACGCCACCGGGACCTCGCCCGCGTGCGGGTCCGGGCGTCCGACCGCGCCCGCGCCGGTGACGTGCGGGTGGGCGAGCAGCGCGTCCTCGATGACGGCCGGGTCGATGTTGTGGCCGCCGCGGATGATCAGGTCCTTGGCACGGCCGGCCAGGCGGACGAACCCGTCGGCGTCGAGTCGGGCCAGGTCGCCGGTGTCGAGCCAGCCGTCCACGAGCTTGCCGAGGCCGTCGAGCACCGGACGGCCCTGGGCGTCGCGGCCGGTGACGTAGCCGGCGAACACGGTCGGGCCGGCGATCGCCAGCAGGCCGGTCTGCCCGGCGGGCAGCTCCGCCCACGAGTCCGGGTGGACGACCTTCACCCGCTGGTAGGGCATGCGCTGCCCGACCGTGCCGGGGCGCGGCGCGTCGGGGAAGCTGCGGGCGCTGGCACAGGTGGCCTCGGTCAGGCCGTAGCCCTCGACCAGCCTCACCCCGCTACGGGCCTCGAACGCGGTGCGGACGGCGTCGGGCAGCGGCGACGCGCCGACCATGGCGTACCGCAGGCTGCTGATGTCCGCCGCGCCGACCGGGCACTGTGCGAGTACCTGGTAGACGGTCGGCACGGCGCTCATGGCGGTGATGCCGTAGTGCTCGACGATCGACCAGAACTCCCCGTACAGGGCGGGTTCGCGGTAGCCGAGCGGCCCTGCCCACACCACCTGCTGGCCCTTGAACAGCGGCGCGAGCAAGGTCACCACGAGGGCGTTGACGTGGAACAGGGGCAGGGCGGCGAAGACCACCGCTTCGCTGTCGAGCATCGAGTTGGCGGCGATCATCCAGGCGTTGGCGACTTCGCTTTCGTGGGTGTGGGCGGCGAGCTTCGGGGTGCCGGTGGTGCCGCCGGTGTGGAAGAACGCGGCCAGGTCAGCCGGCCGGGGCGGTTCTCCCGTGAATGCGGACGCGTCCTCGGCCTGGGCCAGGTCGGCGAGGTAGGCGATGAGTACCCCGTCGATCTGCGGCAGCGGCGCGGGATCGCCGACTGCCGTCGTGGGCCGAAGCACCAGGACCGCGTCGAGCGCTTCGGCCAACGCGGGCAGCTTCGCCCAGACGTCCGGGGCCAGCTCCGGGCCCGCGGCGACGAGGACCCGGGCGCCGGAGCGCTGCAGCAGCTCGGCCAGGTGCGCGGGGGCGAGAGCGGCGTTGAGCGGCGCGGCGATGCCGGCGAGCTGCGCGGCGAGTGTCGCGGGGATGAGTTCGGCGCAGTTGGGCGCCATCAGCGCGACCGGGGCGCCGCGGCGGACCCCGAACCGGTGCAGGACGTTGGCATAGCGGTGCACTCCGGCCAGCAGGTCCGCGAAGGTGTACCGCAGCGGCCCGCGCCACCGCTCGGCGTCGGGGAGCACCGTCAGGGCGGTGCGGTCGGGCCAGAGCCGCGCGGCCCGGGCCAGCAGGTCGTAGGTGGAGGCAGGAAGGCCACGGGCCTCGAGCGGCACCGCCTCGATCGCGGCCAGGTCGGAAGGGGCGGCGTAGTGGGGCCACAGGGGTTCGCTCACCGGGCGTACCTCACCGTCGTGCGCTGGCGGCCCAGGTCGAGCGTGCCGTCGTCGGTGGCGACGGCGGCCTCCACCAGGTCGCCGTCCCGCAGGTACTTGGGATTCTTGGCCTGGGACTTGAAGAACAGCCGCCACTTGGTCGCGGCCGGCAGCAGCGAGCCGAGGATCTCGACCGGCTTGGGCGGCGCGCTGAGCGCGGTGCCGACCGGGGTGCCCGTGAGCAGCAGGTCGCCGGGGTCCAGCCGTTGGAAGCCGGTGAGCGCCTGGAGGGCCTTGAGCGGCCGGTGGATCATGTCGGAGGCGGGCATGTCCTGCCGTAGCTCGCCGTTGACCCACAGGCGCAGCCGCAGTTCGGCGAACCGGCCGAGGTCGCCCTCCTCCAGCAGCACCAGCGCCGGCCCGGTGGGGGTGAAGGTGGGGTAGGACTTCGCCTCGTAGAACTGGGTCTTGGGCAGTTGCAGGTCCCGGGCGGAGACGTCGTTGGTGACCACGAGGGCGGCGACGTAGTCGGCGAGGTTCGCGGGTGAGACCTGGGTGCCGACCGGGAGCGGTGCGCCGAGGACGAGGCCGATCTCCACCTCGTAGTCGAGCAGCCGCACGTGAGCGGGCTTGACGATGTCCTGGTAGGGGCCGCTGATCGACCCGGACGCCTTGCGGAAGAACGCGAGCGGGACGCTCTTCGGATCAAGGCCCGCATCGGCCGCGTGCGAGACGAAGTTCGCCATCTGGGCCACGACCCGGCAGCCCGGGGTGATCGGGGAGAGCACCGCGAGATCGGCGACCGGCACGCCGGCGTCGGTGCCGTTCACGGCAGCGGTGACGGCGTCCCGGTCGGCCAGCAGTTCGGCGGTGGTGGCGGCCGCGGTCCGGACGCGGACGGCGCGCTGGTCGCGGACGGCGTACCAGCCGTCGGCGGTGCGCAGGACGTTGACGCTCATCGGTTCATCGCTTTCATCAGTCCCAGCAGGCGGCCGGGGTCGATCTCGTTGTCGGCGCGCAGGGCGCGCACGACCTCGCGGATCAGGGCGGGGGTGGGGTTGGCGCCGAGGAAGTCGCGGGTGGCGGGCGGGCCCCACTGGGCCAGGCCGCCGGCGGACATCGGAGCCCAGCCGGGTTCCAGGTCGCAGTCGAACAGGTCACCGTCGGCGAAGTGCTCGACCATCAGCCTGTCCGGGTCTCGCCAGTAGTCGAAGAGCTGACTGCCCTGGATGTGCCGGCCGATGCCCCAGCTGCGCTTGTAGCCGCGCTCGGCGAGGTACTGCCCGCCGGCGGCGATCGCGTCGAGGTCGGTGACCTGGTAGGCGGAGTGGACGTAGCCGGTGCGTGGGCCCAGGTGCATCGCGAGGGTGTGGTGGTCGACCGGCGTGCTGCCCTGGTCGCAGCGGATGAACGCCATGGTGGGCCCGCGTCCGCGCTGGCCGTCCAGGAACAGGAAGTCGCTGACGATCAGGCCGAGGGTCTCCAGGTACCAGTCCAGGGCCCGGCTGAACCTCGGCGTCTCCAGCACGACGTGCCCCAGCCGCTGGATGCGGGCCGGTTCGCGCGGCGGGCGCTGGGTGGCATTGGTCCGGGCCCGTTCCCCGCCGAAGTTGAGCAGGAGCGGGGGCTGTTCGGGCAGGGCCGGGAGCTGCTCGGTGCCGTGGACGACGCGGACCGGGAAGCCGGACGGGTCGACCAGGTCCACGACCTGCCCGCCGCCGAACTCCCCTAGGTCGCGGACCGGATGGCCGGTGGCTCGCGCCAGGCGGTCCAGGTCCGTGCGCCCGGCGGCCCGGAACACCGGCCCGACGAATCGTGAGGCGCGGCCGTGGCGCAGCACCACGCACGCCGAGCCGGGCAGCGTGCCGCGCAGGTACAACGCCTGGCCGGTACGCGCGGCGACGGCGAAGCCGAAGTCGCGGGCGAACACCTCGGCGCGGGCCAGGTCGGGCTTCTCGAACTCCAGCCAGGCCAGGTCCGCCACCTTGATCACGGGTCGGCGGGCGCGGCCGGGGTGCTCCCCGCGCAGCGCCCCGTGCTCGCTGTGCAGGTCCTGGTGGGCGGTGGTGTGCCCGGGCGGGCGGGCACGGTCGTTCGACATGGGGGGCTCCGTCAGGGGTGGCTCACACGGACACGCTTCTGATGAGAAGCTCCGAACTGATAGAAGCATCAGTCTTGCCGGAGCAATCGTCAAGGGTCAGAGTGATGGAGTCATCAGATCTGAATGCCGCCTAGACTGGCGCTATGCCGAACCAGCTCGACACCGCCGACGGCCCCGCGAGTGCCAACCGCTTCGAGCGCCGCCGTGCGCGCACCCGCCAGGCGCTGATCGCCGCCGCGCGGCAGATCCTCGCCGAGACCGGCGAGACCTCGGCGAGCATCCAGGAGATCGCCGATCGCGCCGACGTGGGCTTCGGCACGTTCTACAACCACTTCGAGACCAAGAACGACCTGTTCGACGCCGCAGTCGGCGACGCCCTGGAGGAGTACGGCCAGCTGCTCGACAGCGTCACCGAAGGCATCGACGACCCGGCCGCGGTCTTCGGCGCCAGCGTCCGCCTCACGCTGCGGCTGGCCGCGTCGCATCCCGAGATCACCCAGATCCTGCGCCTGCGTGGCCTGCCGCACATCAACGCCGCCACCGGGCTCGGGCCGCGCGCCCTGCGCGACCTGGAGGTCGGCAAGGCGTCCGGCCGCTTCACCTTCGAAGACCCGCTGGTGGCCCTGTCCGCGGTCGGCGGCGCGCTGATCGGCCTGCTCCAGCTCAACTCGGCGCGCGACCTCGGCGCGGCGGCCGGCGAGCAGATGGCCGAGATGATCCTGCGTATGCTCGGGCTCCCCGCGGACGAGGCCCACGAGATTTCCGTCCGCCCCCTGCCCGACCTGCCCTGACCCCGTCGGTCCGCCGCCCCCGCGCCTGCCCAGGCCCCCGCACCGTTCCACGGTGCGGGGGCCTGCCGCATCCCCAACCTTGTGGGCGCACCCGTGAGCCGCGGCTGACCGTCCGGTCGTAACTGATGAAATCATCATTTACGATGAGGGCATGAAGATGCTCGAGTGCAGCAACCCCCCTGCCCGAACAGGTCGTGGCGGCCAGAGCGGCGTGCTCTTCGCCATGTGCCTCTCCCTCGTCCTGGTCGTGGCCTCGGTCTCCGCACTGAACCTGGCGCTGCCGAATCTCGCCGTGGAACTGGGCGCCACCAACTCGGCGCTGACCTGGATCGCCGACGGCTACACCGTGGCGCTGGCCGCGCTGGTCCTGCCGCTGGGCGCGCTCGGTGACCGGATCGGGCGCCGCAAGGTCCTGATCGTCGGGAACGTCGTCTTCGGCGCAGCCGCGGTCTTCGCGGCCTGCTCCTCCTCCACCTCGCACCTGATCGTGTGCCGGGTGGTGATGGGCCTCGGGGCGGCCATGATCATGCCCGGCACCCTGTCGACGATCACCGCGGTCCTCCCCAAGGACAGGAAGGACCGCGGGGTCGCGATCTGGTCCGGCTTCGCCGCGGCCGGGGCCATCATCGGCATGCTCGCCGCCGGCGGCCTGCTGGAGCGGTTCTCCTGGAAGTCGATCTTCTGGACCAGCGCCGCCACCGCCACGGTGTGCGCGCTCGCCGCGCTGCTGCTGGCCCCGGAGACGCGCAGCTCGCTGCGGGAGCGCTTCGACTTCCCCGGGTCGGCCACCACCGCACTGGCGGTGGGGGCGCTGGTCTACGGGATCATCGAGGGCAACGACCGGGGCTGGAGCCGCCCGGAGGTCCTCGCCGCGTTCGCGGTCGCCGCGGTGGCGCTGGCCGCCTACGTGGTCCTGGGCCTGCGCAGCCGCCACCCGCTGCTGGACCCGCGCCTGTTCAAGCTGCGCGGTTTCGGCGCGGGCACGCTGGCGATCCTGGTGCAGTTCATGGCCGTCTTCGGGTTCTTCTTCGTCGGCCTGCAGTTCCTCCAACTGATTCTCGGCTACAGCCCGCTGCACAGCGCGGTCGCGCTGATACCGGTCGCGGCCGTCGTCCTGCCCACCTCAGTGGTCACACCGCGCCTGGCCAAGCGCCTGGGCGTCAAGGCGGTCATGCCCGCAGGCCTGCTGTGCCTGGCCGGCGGCATGTTCTGGCTGACCCGCCTGCACGCCGACAGCGGCTACCTGCCCTTCCTCGGCGCCCTGGTCCTCGCCGGGGCCGGTATCGGCCTGACCAGTGCCACCGGCACCAGCTCCATCGTCGACTCCCTCGGCCCCGACAGCCAGGGGGTGGCCTCGGCCATGAACGACACCGCCCGCGAGGTCGGCTCCGCGATCGGCATCGCGTTGATGGGCTCGGTGTTCTCCAGCCACTACCGCTCCGCACTGCCCGACGGCCTGTCCCGCCTGCCCGCCCAGGCCGCCGAGACCGTGCACCACTCCGCCGCCGGCGGACTCGAAGTCGCGGCCCACCTCGGCGCCCAGGGGCCCGCGCTGGCCGCCGCCGTCCGCGACGCCTTCATGTCCGGCTTCACCTCCGCGATGGAAGTCATCGCAGCGATTCTGGCGGTCGCCGCCATAGCCTGCGCTGCGATCGCACCGCGCCTCGGCCGGAAGGCCCAGGCCGCAGCCCCGCAGCACCACTGGTCCGCCGAGCCCGAGCCAGAGGCCACCATGAGGCAGCAGACCACCGCCCTGGGCAGGGACACGGACGTGCTCAACGCGTCCACCGCAGACCGGCCGTAGCGGGCGGGATCACGACGATCGCGAAGCGGCGGCCAAGCGGACGGCGGCGACACCGAGTAAGTGATCGCCCTCACCCGCCGTGCGTCCGACGCCGAGGCACTGCACCAGCCCGGCTTCGGCCCCGACCTGCGGATGTGCGAACGCCGCCAAAGCCCCGTCGCAGCGTGAACCGTCGCGACGCAGATCCCCGTGCCGCGCTCCGACGAGGACTGCGGCTGCACGCGGCCTCCCGCAGCCGCGACGGCGGCGAGCGTCGGTGGCCGAGCGTCGGTGGCCGAGCGTGTACGGCATCGGGCCCAAAGCCCGCTGTGGGTCAGCAACAACGTGCGGGCGCACCATGCCCGCCTGTCCACAAGGAGCCCCCGTGCCCGTCATGCCCCTCGCAGCGGCGAGCCGTCACCCCGTCCTCGCCGCCGCTGCGGCCCTCACGGCCCTCACGGCCCTCGCGCTCGGTGCGACCGGGGCCGACCGCGAAGTTGCCCAGTATGTCCAGCACCGCACTGCCGATGCCTTCCAGCAGGCCACCGGCATCACTCACGCGCCCCAGGTCACCATCGATGGTTTCCCATCCTGAGCCAGGTCGTCGCCGGACGCCTGAACCACGTCGGCATCACCGCCCACGGCATACCCGCCGACCCCGCCGACGGCCGTCTGCCCGTCACCCGCCTCGACCTCGACCTCACCGGCGTGCGGCAGTCGGACGACGGGCAGGCGGCCCGTGCCGACTCCGCCAAGGCCAGCGACTTCCTGTCCTACGACGACCTCTCCAGTGCCCTTGGCCTCGGCATTACCGCCGGCGACCGGCCCGGCTACGTCGACGCGCAGGTCCTCCTGCCCCTGGTCGGGGCCGGCGCCCTCACCGCCAAGGTCTCTGCGGGCGTCGGCAACACCATCGTCTTCACCGACCTCCACCTGGCGTCCGGAACCCTGCCCGACGCCGGGATGCAGCTGTTCGCGAAGATCTTCGACCAGCCGATCCCCCTGCACAACATCCCCCAGGGCCTCCACCTCGACGCCCTCCATACGAGCGCGGGCGGGCTGGAAGCCCAGCTCGCCGGCGACGACGTCACCTTTCGCACCGGCGCTCCCGCCGCCCGCGCATGACGTCGCGAGGCCATCACGGCCCCCAGGCCGAGCCCCATGGGTTCCGCGCCCCCGAAACGGTGACGGTCGACCAGGGCGCGCCCCATCATGCATGATCCCATCGAAGTTGATGTTCTCATCGGAGACGAGGCTCGCCGCCTCACCACTGACCGGCCACCCTGACCCAAGGACGTGACCCACGATGACGACATCTCCCAGCACTCCCCTCCAAGCATCGGAGGAGGCCGCCGGGGGCCGGGCCGGCCATCGCGGCGTCCTGTTCTCCATGTGCCTGGCCCTCGTCCTGGTGGTCGCCTCCGTCTCGGCCCTCAACCTGGCCCTGCCCGACCTCGCCGTGGACCTGTCCGCCACCAACGCCTCACTCACCTGGATCGCCGACGCCTACACCGTCGCCCTTGCCGCACTCGTCCTACCGCTCGGCGCGATCGGCGACCGCATCGGCCGACGCCACGTCCTGGTCGCCGGCACCGTCGTCTTCGGCGCCGCCTCCCTCGCGGCATCCTTCTCCGACACCACCACCCACCTGATCGTGTGGCGGATCATCATGGGCGTCGGCGCGGCCATGATCATGCCCGGCACCCTGTCCACGATCACCGCCGCCTTCCCGGCCGAGCAGCGCGCCAAGGGCGTCGCGGTGTGGTCCGGATTCGCCGCGGCCGGTGCCATCATCGGCATGCTCGCGGCGGGCGCCCTGCTGGAGCAGTTCTCCTGGCGCTCCATCTTCGTCGCCAGCGCCATCACCGCCGTGGTCGCGGGGGCTGCCGCGGCGACACTGGCCCCCAACACCATGGACCCGCACCCCCACCGGCCCGACGTCATCGGCGCCACCTGCACGGCCGTCGCCATCGGCTGCCTGGTGTTCGCCATCATCGAGGGCAACGAACAGGGCTGGACCGAACCCGCCGTCGTCACCACCCTGGCCGTCACCGTCGTCGGCTTCGCCGCGTACGCCTTCTTCGGACTGCGCAACGACCAGCCGCTCCTCGACCCGCACCTGTTCGGCATCCCCGGATTCCGCGCCGGCGCCGTCACCGTGCTGGTGCAGTTCATGGCCGTGTTCGGGTTCTTCTTCGTCGGCCTGCAGTACCTCCAACTCATCCTCGGCTACAGCCCCCTGAAGGCCGCCGTCGCGCTCGTGCCGGTCGCTGTCGTCGTCCTGCCCACCTCCCACGTCACCCCCCACCTCGTCACCCGGCTCGGCATGAAAGCCGTCATGGTCGCCGGCCTGACCCTGCTCAGCGGCGGCCTGTTCGCAATCTCCCGCATCCACGCCGACTCCGGCTACCTGCCCTTCCTCGGCGGGCTGATCCTGTGCGGCCTCGGCATCGGACTGACCGGAGCCGCAGGAACCGCCGCCATCACCGGCTCGCTGGGCCGCGGTCAGCAAGGCGTGGCCTCCGCGATGAACGACACCACCCGTGAAGTCGGCTCCGCCATCGGCATTGCCCTCATGGGCTCCGTCTACGGCAGCCACTACCGCGACGCCCTTCCTGCGAGCATCGACCAACTCCCGCCCCATGCCGCCGATTCCGTCCGAGACTCCGCAGCCGCCGGCCTGCAGGTGGCTCAACACGCCGGCGCGCAGGGCCCCGCCCTGGCGCAGGCCGTCAAGGACGCTTTCATCAGCGGCCTGTCGGCCTCCCTCGTCGTCGTCGCCGTCATCGTGCTCGCCGCCGCCATCGGGTGCCTCTTCCGTGCCCCCCGCCAAGCCCCCAACGCCGATTCCTGAGTCGCCGCCCCCGGCGACAGTCAGCTGCAGACCGGGGTTCCGTGGCGTGATCTCCCTGAACGACACGGACCGTGACAGACCCTCGCCGAGCGGTTGGCACGTTGAGGCGGGCAGCAACTGGGCGAAGCCTCCCGGATCATGTCCCGGTCCACGACGACGTGGTGAGCCGGGTGCACCACGGCCGCCGACCACAAGGTGGGCTTCGGTGGCCAGCCCGCCTCGGGCAGACCGAGGGCTGGCGCACCTGCGAGCGGACGTGTACGGCGGACACTCGAACGATGCTTCGCCGCCTCAAGAGTCCCGAGCCATCGCAATCCAGTTCGACAAGCTCGCCGCCCGCTACCGCGCCGCCTCCAACTGGGCCGGTGGATGAGGTGACAGATCCCGGGCCGAGCGTGCTGGGTCACGGTGACGGATTCGTCTGCTGGCAGGCTGTCAGCAGTTTGTCGGGAAACAGGGCGACGAACGATTCACCGTCGAAGGCGCCTCCGAACTCGTCACGCAACCGCATCGCCAGCGTGCCCCCGGACAGACCGCCCGCTTCCGTGCAGCGGCACCGACACCCTCCCCAGACGCAACATCGGTCCTCACCACCCACTACCAAGTGGCGAAGACCGACGTCACGGCCGGGGCCCAGCTATTTACCAACAGTGTCCGGTTGGCCGGGCCCTTCGGGGCGGATCAGTTCGTCAGGGAGTCCATGAAGGAGCTGACGGAGAAGACGGCGTTGCCCGGGCCGGCGGGGCCGTAGCCGGGCGGGGAGGAGAGGCCGAACTCCTCCAGGGTGGCGCGGTAGGTCTGGAGGAGGCGGATGTGGTACTCCAGCGGGGCGCCGTGGGGGTTGGCCTTGCCGAGGGGGGTGGTGGGTTCGGGGCACCAGGTGGTGAAGCGGGGGACGACGCCGTGGGACATGAAGTAGCGCAGGCCCTCCTCGGTGGAGGCGATGGCTTCGTTCACGGTGGTGAAGCCGTGGGGTGCGGCCATCTCGACGCCCGCCACGAAGTTGGGGATGACGTTCTCGGGGCCGAACACCTCGGTGGAGTCGAGGATGCGGCGGTGCCACTCGTCGCGGCCGACGTAGCGCTCCTTGCCGGGGCAGTAGAGCTCGAAGAGGCGCTTGTCCCAGACCTCGAAGTTGGGGTGGTAGATGCGGATGCCGAAGTCGTGGAAGCGCTGGACGTCGTCGCGGGGCAGGGCCTGGGCGACGACCTTGCCGATCCAGCGGTCGGGGAAGCGCTCCTCGATGGCCTTGGCGTACTGGCCGTAGAAGTCGGCCTCGTCCTTGCCGCCGACCTGGGAGGTGATCGCGCCGCCGGTGAGGGTGTACGCCTTCGAGGAGCGGGCGGTGTCGTGCTCGTCGATGATGGCCAGCGCCTCCAGCACCTCCTCGACCGGCTTGACCCCGGTGTACGGGCGCCCGGCGGCCTTGTGCTGGCGCCAGTTGTGGTTGATGTCGCAGTACTGGCACTCCTCCTTGGCGCCGAAGTACTGGCAGACCCGGAACACCGTGAGGTAGATCAGGTAACCCCACTGGATGGTCGGGGCGATCTCCATCACCGACTTCCCGTTGGCCAGGGTGTGCCGGTAGTAGTCGGGCATGGGCGGCAGGCCGACGTCGGCGATGCGCGCGCCGTCCAGGTGGAGGCCGAGCGTGCCGTCGTCCCCCGCCCGGACCCGGTACGGGGAGTCCGGGTTGACCCGCACCGAGACCACCGTGCGGCGCAGCCCGTACGGGCCGCCGGTCAGGACGATCTCCTCCGGCGGGCGGTTGAGGGCGGCGGCGCCCAGCTCGGGCAGGGTGCGGTGGTCGAAGGAGAAGATGAAGTACGACTTCGGCTTGACCTCGCCGCCCCCGTCGGCACCGGTGCTGCCGCTGAGGGCGGACTCGTCGAAGGCCATTCCGCCGCGCAGCAGGTCCTCCTTGATCACCGCCTCCGGGGGCACGTCGGGGAAGCGCTCCATGAGGTCCTCGACGACTTCGGTGCGGCTGCGGGCCTGGCTCTCCATGCGCTGGTCTTCCTTCCCGGCCGTGTTCGTCTCACGGCGCCCCGCCCATTCTGCTCCCGCTTACGCGGACGCCCGGACTCCGGCCCGCCCGGGACACGGACCCGCCCGGGACACGGACCCGCCTGGGGCACGGACCCGCCCGGCGGCCGGGGTCGGCCGCCGGGCGGGCGTGGTTCGAGGGGGTGCGGGGAGCGGGTGTCAGCCGGTGGAGCCGAGCCTGGTCCACGGGTTGTTCGGGTCGGTGGCGTCGGGCGCGGTGCCCTTGGTCCACCACTTGGCCTTCCAGTAGGAGCCGTTGTAGGACACGACGGTGCGGGTGGCGCCGTCGGGGTCGCCCGCCAGCACCCGGGTGCCCGGGTCGGCGGAGCTGTTGCGCGGCTCGGCGACGAACCCCGAGTACGACCGCATGCCGAAGGCCTTGCCGTCGGCCGGTATCCCGCCGGAGAGGTCGGTGGACTTCCCGCTGTCGTCGACGGTGTACAGCCGCCACCACTGCCCGGCGGAGTTGTCGCAGTCCCGTACAGTGAGGTCGCTCAGCCGGGTGTCAGCGCCGAGGCACTGGTCGTGCCCGCCGGTACCGCTCTTGAAGCGGAACCAGCCGGGCCCGCCGTCCTCGACCACCGTCCACAACTGGTTGGCGTTGCCGAGCTGGAGGTCGACCAGGTGGGCGCGGTTCCACCCGTTGGGGTGGTCGAGCACGTTGCTGGTCTGGACGGGCTGCGACTTGGCGCTGTTGATGTCCTGGACACGCCACTTGTCGTCGGCCTTCCAGAGCGCGAACGGCGCCCACAGCGGGTTGTAGGTGCGGTCGGCGCCCCAGGCGTCGGCCTGGCAGCCGGGGCCGCCGTCGGCCGCCTGCGGGGTGACGGTGGTGACGCCCTGGCGGTTGTCCCCGGTCGACCCGTAGGTCCGGTCGCCGATCTTCACGGTGGTGTTGGCCGGTCCGGTGATCGGTAGGTAGTACTTGATGCCGATGTCCCGGGACTTGCCCGGCGGCACGTCCTCGCAGTACCCGAGTTTGATCGTCACCCGGTGGAAGGCCGCGCCGAGCCCGCCCCGGTTGCCGCCGGTGCGGCCCGGCTGCACCGCTCCCTTCATCTCCTGCCACGCCTCGTTCTTGAGCAACGGCGGCGCGGAGGTCGGGATGTCGAAGGAGATCTCGGTGCCCGAGGGCAGGGCGGCCCCGCTGTTGTTGGTGATCCGCAGCTTCGGCTGGAGCGGCCACATGTCCTTGACGTCGGTCGGGAAGTCCACCAACTGCGCCGTGACGTCGACAACCTGGCCCGGCAGGGTCACCGAGGACCCGGCCGCGACGGTGTTGCCGTACGGGCCCGCGCCGCGCAACTGCTGGTCGGCCTGGGTGGTCAGGGTGTAGCCCGGGCCGCATTCGCCCTGGTCGGGGCAGGAGTAGTCACCGGCCAGCTCCCACATCATCACCCCGCCCAGGTTGTTGTCCTTGACGTACTGGGTCAGGGCGGTCATGCCCTGCTCGTCCTCGGTGGACAGGAACGTCTTCGTCCGGTCGTTCCACAGCCAGGAGGACTTGGTCGCGTCGTCCCAGTTCCGGGCGTACCCCGACACCTGATCGGCCTTGAGCCCGTACACGCCCAGGTAGGAGGGCGCGACGCCCCGTTCCAGGTTCTTGGCGTGCCACATCGGGTTCGACCCGGCGCCCAGCTCGCTGCCGTCCGGATTGGCGTCGTGCCAGAGGTTGTCGATCCCCTTGGCGCCCGAACCGCACGGCACGCTGCCGCCGTTGCTGCCCGTGCCCTGCGGGCACTGCCCCTGGGCGGGCAGCGCGGCCGTGCCCCACAGGCCGTTTCCGGTCCCGCCGGTCACTCCGGTCCAACCGCGGGTGTAGTACGGCGCGCCGAGCACGATCCGGCCGGCCGACAGGGCCCCGCGCAGGTAGTGCTGCGCCCAGTCGGTGTTGAAGTAGCCGATGCCCTGGTACTCGGGATTCTTGGCGGTGTCGTAGATCCCGGCGCCCGCCAGCTCCGCGTCCCGCCCGTCGTCGTACAGCGGGGCGTTGGGACCGACGAACTGGTTCCAGGAACCGTGGAAGTCGTACGTCATGACGTTGGCGTAGTCGAGGTAGCGCAGGGCCTCGAAGGCGCCCATGCCGCGGACCATGTAGCCGGAGCCGGAGACGGCCGCCGACAGCAGGTAGTAGTGCTGGTCTGCCGCCGCGGCCCGGTCCAGCTTCTCGCGCAGCGTCTTCACCAGCGCGGTGTGCCCGGCGGTGAGGCCCTTGCGGCGGGAGTTGGAGACGGCCCAGTCCAGCGGGTTGCCGGTGTCCGGGAGGGCGGTCGGGTACTCCTGGTCGAGGTCCACGCCGTCGAAGCCGTACTTGCGGAGGAAGTCCACCACGGAGTCGGCGAAGGTGTTGATGGCTCCCTGGTTGACGGAGCCGTCGGCGTTGGTGGTCAGCGAGTAGAACCCGCCGGTGGTGGACCGGCTGCCGTCGGGCTTCAGGATGCCACCGGTTTCGGCCCAACCGCCCACCGAGATCAGGGTCTTCACCCGGGGGTGGAGCTTCTTCATCTTGGTGAGCTGGTTGAACTCGCCCCGGTACGGGAGGCCCGGATCGAGCGCCACGCCCGGCCAGGTCTGCCCGGTGGCCGGGTTGCCGGGGTCGGTGGTGTCGCCGACCGAGATCCGGCCGTCCGGGCCGACGTGGGCGAAGGCGTAGTTGACGTGGGTGAGTTGGCCCCAGGGGATGTTGGCCGGGAGGTATTGGTGCTGCCCGTCGGAACCGGTGCGCCAGCTGGTGTAGTAGCCGACGGCGCGGCGTGAGTGGTCGGTGCCGAGCAGTTCCCGGCCCTGGTCGTCGTAGGCCAGGCAGTACGGGGTGTTGACGCCTGGGGTCTGGACCATGCCGTCGGGGCGGCAGCGCGGCTGGTCGCCGGCGGCGGTGCTGAACGGCGCAGGGGCCTCCGGGTGGGGGTCGACGGGCGGGGCGGTGGCGGGGCCGATGGTGGTCCTGCCGTCGGCCAGTTGGAAGGTGACGGCGCTCTCACCGGCGGTGAAGATCGTGCCGCACAGGCTCTGCCAGGTGGCGCAGACGCTGCCCGGGTCGCCGATGAGCTTGTCGTCGAGCGTGCCGGGCGTGATGCTGATCTTGGCGAAGTCGTTGCTGCTGAACATGAAGCCGGTGCCGGGGCGGTAGTCGCACAAGTGCTTGGCGAGGAGGATTCCGCCGCTGGCGATGAGGCCGGTGATCACCCCGCCGACCGGCGGCGCGCCGGCTGCGATCGAGACGAGGAAGACACCACCGGAGAAGACGATCGTGACCGCGGCGATCACGCCGCAGACGACCTTGGTGAACCAGCCCGGTTCGTACTCGGGAAGGCCGAAGGCGGCGTTCAGCCCGTCGGTGAAGTGCGCCTCGGGAAGCCGTGAGTCGGCGTCCTTGAGACTGGGCCAGTTGTCGGCGATGCTCTTCGGGCCGTTGATCACCTGGTCGACCGACCCGGGGTTGGCCTTCACCAGCACGTACTGACCGCCGCGGAAGAAGTAGATCTCGTTGTCCCGGACGGACAGGGCGGTGTCGATGCCCTTCTCGAACAGGGCTTTCAGCTCGGGTGTCGAGCAGAGGCTGGTCCAGCCGGTGCAGATGTCCCACACGTCGTGGGCGCGGGTCGCCTTGCCCGGGCCCTGGTCGACGTTCCGCAGGTAGACGTACTGGTTCCCGCTGAACATGAAGACGTCGCCCTTGCGGTCCGGGACGGCCACGGCGACGTCCACCCGGTCCGCGAACGGGGTGCCCTTCAGCGCCGGCCAGTCGTCGGCGATGCTGCGGGTGCCGTTGTCCTTGCCGCCGACGATCTCGTTGGCGGCGGTCTTCGGATCGACCTTCACCTTGGCGTACTTCGAGCCGTGGAAGAAGTAGACCTCGTTCTCGACCACCGATACGGCCGCGTCCACCCCGCGGGTGGGACGCGCCGTGCCCGCACCCGGGGTGGAGCCGTCCGAGCACCCGTTGGACTCCAAGGCGATCGGGGAGCCGGGGGCGTCGATGTTGCCCGAGGTGACCCGCCAGCCACACTGGTTCCACAGCGGCGCCGGGGACGGGCCGGGCGCGATCCCGTACAGCTCCTTGGTCTCGGGGCCGCCGATGGCGGTGGAGGGCGCCGCGATCACGCCCGTACGGTTCCACAGGTTGCCGCTGTCGTAGCGCCACAGCAGTTCGTCTCCCGGGCCGTCACAAGAGACCTGCCGCAGGGGGCGGGCGGTGCTGTCGCTGTTCGCCTCGACGCGGACGGTGGGCTTGGTCGCCGCGTCGACGGCCACGGCCAGGCACAGTCCCGTGTACAGGTTCTTCAGGTGGGAGTAGAGGATCCCTCCGCCGTAGTCGGTGATGCCTTCCGGCACCCAATCCTGTGACGTGGTCCAGTTCTGCCGCGCGTGGTCCGCAGGCGCACCGGGGCCCGCCGAGTCGCGTGCGATCTCCAGGAGGTCGCCGTCGCTGCGGTGCGGATAGCTCATCACAGCGGACCAGTCGATCCCGCGTGCGGCCATGGGCAGCCCGAACACGACCGGGCGATGGTCGGACGGCCAGACGGCTCCCTGATCGGCGAGAACGCCGATCATGCGATTCTGACCTGGAGTCCCCGCCACCATGTAGTCGAGTTCACGAGCTGGGGCGCCGGTATCAGGGTTGTAGCGGTGAGTCCACATGGCAGGCCGGTAGATGGTGGCCTGGGCCCGGGTGATGTTTCCTGCGGTGAGGCGGTCCCGCAGTGTTTGCGGGATCTGGTTGTAGTCGCCGGCGACCGCCCAGTCCAATCCGCGGGCTTCTGCGTACTGGCGTACCTCCCTGATGGCACGCACGGCATCACCGCCGCCACTCGCCGACGCGTGGATGTCGAACACGATGTCGTTGCCGAACTGGACTCCCAGCAGCGGTCGGAGCCGGTCGTTCGGCCGGGGAATGACCACCAACCGGTCCGGGCGCTGCCGGGTGACGATCGCCAGATTGACCCGGCCCGGCCGTCGGAAGACCGGGGCTCCGTTGTCGTCGTGCTCGGCGTCCCCGTCGTCGCCGTAGGACTGCATCCAGTAGACATAGCGGTACTCCGGTCGGGTGTCGCTGCCGACGTTGTACCAGAACTCGTACGGATTTGACGGGTCGCCTAGGTTGTCGACCGGGACCTGCGCGACGTTGGCCGGAGGCACGATGGCGGCGGCGGGCCGGTCACCGGCCTCCTGGAGCACCACGACGTCCCCGTCGCGCATGGCGCGGTCGGCCAGTCCGCCGTTCTGATTGAAGACGAACGACCGCCACTTGTTCTCGGCGCCCTCGTCGTTGGCCCC
Source organism: Kitasatospora sp. NPDC096128 (assembly GCF_040303105.1). Classification (NCBI taxonomy): domain Bacteria; kingdom Bacillati; phylum Actinomycetota; class Actinomycetes; order Kitasatosporales; family Streptomycetaceae; genus Kitasatospora; species Kitasatospora sp. NPDC096128. The sequence goes on from NZ_JBEOSP010000066.1 coordinate 32,915, forward strand.
CTGCATGTTCCACGTTTTGATCACGCGGTCCCTGATGGCGGCATGGGCGGGCGGCGCGGAGAGGAATTCGACGATGGCCAGGCAGGTGGTGAGCAGGGCGATCGTGGTGATCAGTCCGACCACCCGGAACGGGAGCGGGGCGGCCCTCACGTCGCCCCCTGCTCGGCGGGCTCTCGTGGGTTCGTGCGCATGGCATTCCTTCTCTGCTCGGGGACGGGACGAAATGCCCACACCTCAGCAGCCCGGGGTAGACAAGCGGTCAACGTCGCGACCTCGGTCCGCAATCGAACGGGCCCCGCCACGGCGGGCGGAACGCCGCCGGGCGGCGCGGGACACGGGTGGTGGCGGCAGGTTGACGCGGAGGCCGGGGCGGGCGGGGCCGCCCGGTGCGGAACCACAGCCCGGGGCACGAGGCGGGCCGATGCATGACAGGGGCGCGGCCAAACGCCGTCAGCCGGAACGTTCACCCTATCGGGTGTAGAAGATCGTCCGTTGCGATCCGGAACGGGCTTTCGCGCCTACGGTGGGGAACCGAGCGAGACGGGGCCCGCGGCGTGGAGTTCCCCGTCGCGGCGGGCGAGATGACGACCCGTCACACCAGGCGATCCCCCTCAGAGGAGGCTCCATGCCCCTGCGCACCAGAACGGGCACACCACCCGGGCCCGTCCACGCCCCGGCGGTGGGCCGATGAGCTCCCCGGCGATCGACCGGATCCTGCGCGGTCCCACCGGACTGGGCACCTCCGGGCTGCAGTTGAGGCCGCCGACGTCGGCGCCCGAGATCGCGGCGCCCGAGGTTCCGGCCGCCGAGGTGGCGGTGGTCGAGGCTTCGGCGGCCGACGCCCCGGCGGTCGACGTCCCGGCCGTCGAGGCCGCGCTGGTTGAGGCGGTCGCGGCGGAGGCCGTGGCAGCCGCGGCCGCGGCGCTGGAGGCCGTCCTCCCCGACGTCCAACTGCCGTCCGTCCCCGCCTCGCCGTCCGGCCCCGCCCTGCCCGCCGGCCCCGCCCTGACCTTCGGCGTCCCGTCCGCCACGGCCGCCGCCGCGCCGAGCGGCGGCAAGCCCAGGACCGGCGACCCCATCCCCGGGCTCTACCACCACCCGATCGCCGAGCCCGACCCGGTCCGGGTGGAGGCACTCAGCCTCAAGATCAAGGCCTGGGCGATCGACGAGGTCGAGCTCTACCCGCCGGAGTGGGAGAAGGACTTCGACGGGTTCTCCACCGGGCGCTACATGGTGGCCTGCCACCCCGACGCGCCGAGCGTCGACCACCTGATGCTCGCGGCGCGCCTGATGGTCGCCGAGAACGCGGTGGACGACTGCTACTGCGAGGACCTCGGCGGCTCGCCGGTCGGCCTGGGCAGTCGCCTGCTGCTCGCGCACACCGCGCTGGACCCGCTGCACACCACCCCGGAGTACCACCCGGCCTGGGAGGCCTCGCTCTCCGAGGACGCGCCCCGGCGCTCGTACCGCTCGGCGATGGACTACTTCGTCCGGGCCTCCACGCCGTCCCAGGCGGACCGCTTCCGGCACGACATGGCGCGGCTGCACCTGGGGTACCTGGCCGAGGCCTCCTGGGCCGAGGCCGAGCACGTCCCGGAGGTGTGGGAGTACCTGGCGATGCGCCAGTTCAACAACTTCCGCCCCTGCCCCACGATCACCGACACCGTCGGCGGCTACGAGCTGCCCGTCGAGCTGCACGCGCTGCCCGCCATGCAGCGGATCATCGCGCTGGCCGGCAACGCCACCACGATCGTCAACGACCTGTACTCGTACACCAAGGAGCTCGCCGGTCCGGGGCTCCACCTGAACCTGCCGGTGGTGATCTCCGAGCGCGAGGGCGTCTCGCGCCAGGAGGGCTACCTCAAGGCGGTCGAGGTCCACAACGACCTGATGCACGCCTTCGAGGCGGAGTCGGCCGCGCTGGCCGTCGCCTGCCCGGTGCCGACGCTGGTGCGCTTCCTGCGCGGGGTGGCCGCCTGGCTCGACGGCAACCACTACTGGCACCAGACCAACACCCACCGGTACAGCCTGCCCGACTTCTGGTAACGACCGATTTCTGGTGACGACCGAGCCGGCAGTCGCCCCTTTTCTGATAACCAGCTATGAGACCAATGGAGTTGACCCCCATGTCCCTGACCGACGACCTCACCACCCCCGGCACCGCCATCCCCGGCCCGGCGACTCCGTACCAGAGCGACATCGCACGCTACTGGAACAACGAGGCGCGCCCGGTGAACCTGCGCCTGGGCGACGTCGACGGCCTGTACCACCACCACTACGGCATCGGCGAGATCGACCAGGCGGCGATCGGCGACCCGGCCGACAGTGAGCGCGAGAAGAAGGTCATCGCCGAGCTGCACCGACTGGAGTCCGCCCAGGCCGACGTCCTGCTCGACCACCTCGGCGACATCCGGGCCGACTCCACCCTGCTCGACGCGGGCTGCGGCCGCGGCGGGTCGATGGTCATGGCCCACCAGCGCTTCGGCTGCCGGGTCGAGGGCCTGACCCTCTCCACCCAGCAGGCGGACTTCGGCAACAAGCGTGCCGCCGAGCTGGGCATCGGCGACTTCGTCCGCTCCCGGGTCGCCAACATGCTCGACATGCCGCTGGAGAACGGCTCGGTCGCCGGTTCCTGGAACAACGAGTCCAGCATGTACGTCGACCTGCACGACCTGTTCGCCGAGCACTCCCGGGTGCTGGCGGTCGGCGGCCGCTACGTGACCATCACCGGCTGCTGGAACCCGAAGTACGGCCAGCCGTCGAAGTGGGTCTCGCAGATCAACGCGCACTTCGAGTGCAACATCCACTCCCGCCGCGAGTACCTGCGGGCGATGGCCGACAACCGCCTGGTGCCCCAGGCAGTCATCGACCTGACCCCGGACACCCTGCCCTACTGGGAGCTGCGGAACACCACCTCGCTGGTCACCGGCATCGAGGAGGCGTTCATCGAGTCCTACAAGGACGGCTCCTTCCAGTACGTGCTGATCGCGGCCGACCGGGTCTGACCGGGTCTGACTGGGGCTGACCTGAGCCGACCGGGTCCGACTCCGGATGCCGGGCCGACGGGCGGCCGGGCGGCGGGCGGGGGCCCGAGCGCGGCGGCCGCGCTGGCGCCCGCCGGCGGCGACTTGGCGGAGACGACGGTCGCCGTGCTGG
>NZ_JBEOSP010000067.1:0-12659 GCF_040303105.1 Kitasatospora sp. NPDC096128
CCGGGCGGCGGCGACCCGGCCGCCGCGGCGGCCGCCCCGGGCGGGGCGGACCAGGTGGACGCCCAGCACGCCTCGTCCGCGCCGCACGCGAAGTCGGGCCGCAGTCCGCGTCCGAGCCCGACCGGCCACCGGGCCCCGAACGCCGCTCCCGGTGCGCCGGGGGTGCCGTCGCTGGGCCCGGGGACGATCTGCGACCAGGCCGAGCGGGTGGGCCGCTGGCCGGCGGGCTCGGAGCAGGCGCGGCTCTGCCGCGGCATCTACGGCTGACCCGACCGCAACCCGGCGGCCGGGCGGGCAGCACCGAAAGCCCCACCGGCCCACCTGACGGGCCCACCCGACAGGACCGCCTCCGGCCCTATACCACGGCGAGGTCGCGCCCGCCCCGGGAACGCCGATTGTTCCCGGGGATCGGTGCTCTGCGCGGTGTCCCGCCCGGCGCTGTGCGGCCCGGTGCACCAGCATGGTCGACGAGAGGACCGTCGGTAATCAACGGTCTTGCGGGTGCGAGGAGTTGCTCGGATGCAGATGCTGGCCGCATGCCTGTGGGGGCTCGGTGGTGCGGCTGCCATCGAGGCGTGGACCCTCCATGAGCGGATCACCTCGGTCGGCGGCTTCCCCTGGACGTACCGGGGACAGATGCGGCTGGCACCGTACGTCGTGGCGGTCGCGATCCGGCTGAGCGTGGGGGTGATCGTGACGACGGCGTCCACGGCGTCCAACCAGGTCGCGGGCCCGGTGGGCGCGTTGGCGATCGGGATCGCGGCGCCGCAGATCCTGAAGCAGATGTTCGCGCGCGGCCCCTCGCGTCCCGATCTCCCCTCGCGTCCCGATCGCTCCTTGCGTCCGGACCTCCCCTCGCGTCCGGACCTCCCCTCCCCACCCGGGGAGCCCGGGCCCCGGCCCGGTCCGGTGCGGACCCCGATCGTCCCGCGGGTGGACACCAGGTACGGCGGTCCCGCCGACGGGGCCGACCAGCGGAGGAGGCGTCGTGGCCGGTGATTCCGTACGGGGTGGAGGGGAGTCGGTGACGCGCGGGCCCCAGGAGCCGCCGAGGGACAGCTTCCGGACCTGGCTGCGGGCCGCGCTGGCCTTCGAGCCACTGCAGGTGCCCGGCCCGGGCGCGGTGCTCCACAACGCCGAGCTGGCCGGCGCCGACCTGCGCGGGGCGGACCTGCGGTCGGCGGACCTGACGGGCGCGAGCCTGGCCGGCGCGCGGCTCCACGACGTGGACCTGAGCTCGGCGATCATGACCGACATCAACCTCTGCCAGGCCGAGCTGTGGCGCGCCGACCTGTCGGACGCGACCCTGGACGACGCCAACCTGTACGCCGCCGACCTGTCCGGCGCGAGCCTGGTGCGGGCCCAGCTGTTCAACGCCCACCTGGCGGGCGCCCGACTGCGGGACACCCGGCTGCCGGACTCCGACCTGCGCTACGCCCTGCTGACCGGCGCCGCCATGGACGGGGCGGACCTGAGCCGGTCCCAGCTGTGCGGGGCGGTCCTGGCCGGGGCGACGCTCCGCGGCGGCGCCCTGACCAGGGCCGATCTGAGCCAGGCCTACGTCACCTCGGCGGACCTCACCGGGGCGGACCTGTCGCGCGCCACCCTGGACCACGCCTGCCTCGCGGGCGCCGTCCTGGTCGACGGGGACTTCACGGGCGCCGGCCTGGCCCACGCCGATCTGACCGACGCGGACCTGACCGGCGCCCGGCTGGACGGCGCCGATCTGATCGGCGTCAGCTGGTCGCTGCGGACGGAGTGGCCGGCCCACCTCTACATGGACATCCGCAGCCGCTCCGAGGAGGTGGGGCCGGGGGTGTTCCGGATCGTCGGGGCGGACGCCCGCCTGGAGGAGCTGCCCCGCGAGCCGGTGCTGATCTAGGGCCTGCCCCGACGTCACGGCGCGCCCAGCACCCCCTTGTCGATCCGCGGCGCCAGCACCCGGGCCAGGGTGTCCGTGATGTGCCCGGTGTCCCGGTAGAGCACCACGCCCTCCAGGACGGCCGGGCAGCTCGGTCCGCTGCCCGGGCAGAGCAGCGGACCGAGGTCGAGGGTGCGGACGCCGTAGCGGGCCGCGAGGCCGCCGTCGAGCAGGGGGTCGGGCTCGAAGGCGGTGTCGCGGGGGAAGAAGCAGGCGTCGGAGCGGCCGTCGGAGGCGGCCAGGCAGGTGGGGATGTCCTTGCCCGGCATCGGGGTGTCGCCGAGGTAGGCGAGCGGGGCGCCGAGGGCGGTGAGCCGGTCCAGGGTGCGGGTCCAGCCGGTGGCGCGTTCCTCCTGGCTGCCGTAGCGGTTGAGGCCGGCCATCAGGACCAGCCGGGGCTTGGGCCCGGAGGTGAGCCGGGTGAGGGTGTTCTCGCGCCAGCGGTCGCATTCGTCGAAGGTGCGGCCGAGGACGTCGTTGCGCACGGTCAGGGTGGCCAGCGGGCAGCCGGGCTTGACCAGGACCTCCAGGGCCCAGTGCCGCTGTTCGGCGAGCGCGAGCCCGGCGGAGATCCACTGTCCGGCGTGCGAGTCGCCGAGCAGCACGATCCGGTCGGGGCTGTCCTGGTTGCCGAAGAGGCAGCGGGGGCTGCTGTCGGCGTTGAGCGGGATCTCGCAGCCCTTGCCGGGCGGGAAGTCCTCCCGGGCGCGGGCGAGCGAGGGGGTGAGACCGAGCACCCGGGTGCCGGGGGCGAGCAGGGCGGGCCCGTCGACGGCTCCGGCGGGGGCGACGGCCTGGGCGGACGCGGGGCCGCCGAGCGCACGGACGGTGCCGCCGCCGAGGGTGAGCGCGGCGATCAGCGGGATGACGAGCGCGCTGGCGCCGACGGCGAGGCCCCGCCGGGGCGCCGGGCTGCTGCCGTACCGCAGGGGTTGTTCGACGAGTCGCAGGGTGAGCCAGGCGGGCAGCGCGGCGGCGGCGGTGAGGGCGAGGAGCACCGTCCAGGGCAGCTGGCCGTAGCGGGCCTGGGCGATGGTCAGCACCGGCCAGTGCCACAGGTACCAGGCGTACGAGAGGCGGCCGGCGGCGCGCAGCGGGCGGGTGGCGAGGACGCCGCCGACGATCCGGTCGGCGGGGGCGGCGAGCAGCAGGGCGGCGGTGCCGAGGACGGGCAGCAGGGCGGCGGCGCCCGGGAACGGGGTGGTCCGGTCGTACCGGAGGATCGAGCCGAGGACGGCCGCCAGGCCGGCCCAGCCGAGCAGCCGCAGCGCCCCGGTCAGCGCGCGGCCGGGGGTGCGCCCCGGTGTGCGGGCGGCGAGCGCGCTGCCCAGCAGGGCCGCGCACGCCCCTGCCGCGAACTCCCAGAGCCGGCTGCCGGTGGAGAAGTAGGCGAGCGGCGCCGAGGTCGCCGTCCAGCGCAGGCAGAGGGCGAGTGAGAGCCCGCCGACGGCGAGGGTGGCGAGGGTGATCGCCACGGTGCGGCGCCGCCCGTGCAGGTAGCGGGCGAGGCCGAGCAGCAGGACGCCCCAGAGCAGGTAGAACTGGTTCTCCACCCCGAGGGACCAGAAGTGCTGGAGCGGGCTGGGGTCGTGTTCGGCGGCGAGGTAGTCGGTCTGTTGGCCGACGAAGCGCCAGTTGGCGAACTGGCCCGCGGCGGCGATCAGGTCGTGGGCGAGGTCGGTGCCGCGCAGCGGGTCGAGCAGGGCGCCGCCGGCCGCGGCGGTGGCGACCAGGACGGTGGCGGCGGCGGGCAGGATGCGGCGCGCACGGCGGGCGGCGAAGTCCCACAGGCCGATCGGGCGGCCGGTGAGCAGGCCGGTGATGAGGAAGCCGGAGATGACGAAGAAGATGTCGACGCCGACGTAGCCTCCGGTCGGGCCGGGGACGGCGGCGTGGTAGGCGAGGACGGAGAGCACGGCGATGCCGCGCAGTCCCTCGATGTCGGGTCGGAAGGCGGTGCGGCGGCGGGGTTCTCCCGTGGACGCCACGGTGCCGGTGGCGGAGGCGGCGGAGGTCGAGGTGGTTCCGGCGGCGGCGGCCTGCCGGTCCACCCGGACGATTCCGGGCAGGATCTCGTTCGTGGACACCTCGTCGTCGGACGTGGACGGCGACGGCGGTACGGCCGTTGACACGGCGGTGCTCCTTGCTGGGCTGGCATCGGTGGTCGGGGGCCCGCCGGGCCGTTGGGGCGGCCGAGCGGCGGGTTCCGCGCCGGTGGGGCGACGCGCAAGGAAACGCAGCGGGAAAGCGGGACAGCGGGTGAAGCGGCAGAGCGGGTGGGTCAGAAGATCAGCGGGTCGGCCCAGCCGGAGGCGAGCACCCCGCAGAGCAGCAGCACGGCGGTGACGGCGACTGCCTCCGCCCGGCCGAAGCCGAGGTCCGAGCCGAGGTCCGAGCCGAAGCCGGAGCCCATGGCGGCGCGGCGCCGCGCCGGGGCGGCGACCTCGCCGACGACGGCCCCCTTGCCGCCGTCCCCGGCCCCGCCCCGCCCGGTGCCGAGCAGCGGCCACAGGGCCCTGATCAGCGGGACCATGGTGTACGCGGTGAGCCCGAGCAGCGCGGTGAGCGCCCAGTACGGCCGCCAGCCGTACTCCAGTCCGGCGCGCACCAAGCCGGCCGCGCCCGCGAGGACGACGAAGCCGAGCCAGCCGACGCCGAGTCGGGCGACGCTGCGGGCCAGGGCGGTCCCGCCGGAGACGGCGCCGGTGGGCACCCAGTCGGCGGAGCGGCGGCGCAGCGCGTGGGCGATGGCGATCACGTGGCAGAGCCCGCCGAGGAGTTGGACCCGGGTGACCTCGAAGCGCCAGCGGGTGCGGGACATCGCGGGCAGCAGCACCAGGGCGACCCAGATCGGCGGCAGGAAGGGCAGCACCTGCCAGGGCTGGATCTCCTCGGGGGCGAAGAACAGCATGATCAGCGCGGGCAGCGGCACCGCGAAGACGTTCACCGCGCTGGTGACGTAGCCGAGGATGCCGTTCCAGAAGCAGAGCCGGGCCGAGCGCGGGAGCGGGCCGCTGCGGAAGTCCGGGTCGCGGACGAGGGCGAGCGAGCCGAGGCACCAGCGGTACTGCTGGCTGATGAAGGCGGGCAGGCCGGTGGGCGACATGCCCTTGGCGACCAGCGCGGGGACGTACCGGGTGCTCCAGCCGGCCCGGGCGAGGGCGAGGCCGGTGTAGAGGTCCTCGCTGTGGTCGATCTCGGCGAAGCCGCCGATCCGCTGCAGGGCGGCGCGTCGGTAGAGCGCGTTGGTGCCGCAGCAGACGGTGCCGTCCTGGGCGTCCCGGGAGGGCTGGATCCAGCGGTAGAAGATCTCCTGGGTCGCTCCCGCGGCGCGTTCGAGCCAGGACATGTCGGCGTCGGTGTCGAAGCACTGCGGGCTCTGCACGATGCCGACCTCGGGGTTGTCGAGGTAGGGCACCAGGTGGTGCAGGAAGTCGGGGCGGGGGCAGAAGTCGGCGTCGAGGACGGCGATGATCTCGCCGGTGCCCTCGGCCAGGCCGTGGTTGAGGTTGCCGGCCTTCTTGAAGCGGCCGCGGTCGGGGCGGGCGCGGTACTGGAAGCCGTAGGAGCGGGCGAGTTCGCGCACCTCGGGGCGGTCGGCGTCGTCGAGGACCAGGACGGTCAGCTCGCCGGGCCACCGGACGGCGGCGGTGTGCCGGTAGGCGTTGTCGAGGACGGCGAGCGGTTCGCCGGCGGTCGGCAGCAGCAGGTCCACGCTCGGGTGGCGGGCGGGGCTCCAGGCGCGCAGCAGCAGGTCGTGCGAGTCGCGGGTGAAGCGGCGGGCCCGTTGGCCGTCGGTGAGCGAGAGCAGCCAGGTGGCGGCGTTGAGCACGGTGAGCAGCAGGAACGGCCAGAGCAGCGGCTTGCTCAGCGCGAACAGGCCGAGGGTGGCGGTGGCTCCCGCGTAGGAGAGGGTGGCGCAGAGCAGCACCCAGCGGCGCTGCGGGCCGAAGTACCAGTAGAGCTCCTCGTCGTCGGGCGGGCTCGGCAGTCGGAGGTCGGAGTCCGCGGGTTCCGGGCGCGGACCGGTGTCGGGTGCGGGCATGGCGGTGCCATGGAGTACGGGCATGCGGAAATGGCCCCCTGGGCATCGGACGGAACTTCGCCGTACGGGCCCCAGCCTCTCACATTGGTCTGGACCAATCATGAACGAGGTATGACATCTCCGCATCGCCCCAGCTCAGCGACTTGACGGTGGATCAGTAGGACGACAGACCATCAAACGATCAACAGAACAGCCGTCTTCCGGCCCGTCTTCCAGGCCGGTTCCGACCCCTCCTCCAGGCCGGTTCCGACCCCCCTCCAGGCCGGTTCCGGCCCGCCTTTCAGGCCGTCCCGAGCTCCTTCACCAGCTGCTCGAACCGGAGGTCCGGCCGGCGCGGGACGCCGAAGCGCTCGTCCCCGTACGGGAACGGGCTGTACACGCCGGTCCGCCGAAAGCCGCGGCGCTCGTACCAGGCGATCAGCTCGGCGCGCTGCTCGATCACCGTCATCTCCATCGAGCCGACGCCCCACTCCTCGCCCGCCAGCCGCTCCGCCTCGGCGAGCACCAGCCGCCCGATCCCGCCGCCCTGGAGGCCGGGGCGCACCGAGAACATGCCGAAGTACGCCCGGTCGCCGCGCCGCTCCAGCTGGCAGCAGGCGAGCAGCTCGCCGCCCCGCTCGGCCAGCAGCACCAACCCGTCGGCATGCCCGACGGCCTCGGCGACGCCCTCGGCGTCGGTGCGCTGCCCGTCCAGCAGGTCCGCCTCGGTCGTCCAGCCGGCCTTGCTGGCCTCGCCGCGATAGGCGGACTCGACCAGGTCGACCAGCGCCGGGACGTCGGCAAGGGTGGCGGTACGGAAGACGGGCTCCCCGGCGGGGCGGGCGGCGGGCCCCGCGACGGTCTCGGACATGGCGGATCCTCTCCTCGGAACGATGTCGACTTCCGGGGCATGGTGCCACAGCCCCTGAGCAGGGCGCAGGGGCTGGGGCGCCGTCCATGGCGGCGGACACCACGGGCACCCGGCCCACCGGGGTGCCGCCGCCACCTGGCGCGGCTGGCGGGTACATGGCTACCCTGCTCCCGGCCGGCCCGACGGCCGGCCCGATCCCGGCCCAACCACCTTCCGCACCAAGACCGTTGGGCCATTCGTACCGGAACCAGAGGAGTGTCCATGCCCCGCTCTTCCCGCTCCGCCCGCCCCACCGGTACCACCAGAAGACCAGGAACCCGCCGTCGGCTGTCCGTCCTCGCCGTGCTCGCCGCCGCAACCGCCCTGGTCACCGGCGTCACCGCACCCGCGTACGCGGCCGACCCCGCCCCTCTCGCCCCCGCGCCTACGCTCGAGGCCCGGCCGGCCTTCCACCCCGACCGCGACTTCGCCGGCTCCACCGTCGCCGCCCACGAGGGCCGCACCGGCGCACCGGCCCTGGCCACCCTCGCCGCCACCCAGACTCCCGGAATGGACGTCGCGAGCTACCAGGGCAACATCGACTGGTCCACGGCGGCGGCCAACGGCGCCCAGTTCGCCTACATCAAGGCCACCGAGGGCACCAGCTACACCAACCCGTACTTCGCCCAGCAGTACAACGGCTCCTACAACGCCGGGCTGATCCGCGGCGCCTACCACTTCGCGCTGCCGAACAACTCCTCCGGCGCCGCCCAGGCCAACTGGTTCGTCGACCACGGCGGCGGCTGGTCCGCCGACGGCGCGACCCTCCCGCCCGCCCTCGACATCGAGTACAACCCGTACGGCGCCAGCTGCTACGGCCTGGGCCAGAGCGCGATGGTCGGCTGGATCAGGGACTTCAGCAACACCGTCCTCAACCGCACCGGGCGCTACCCGACGATCTACACCACGACCAACTGGTGGGCGAGTTGCACCGGCAACTACGGCGGCTTCGGCGCCACCAACCCGCTCTGGATCGCCCGCTACTCCTCCTCCGCCGGCACCCTGCCGAACGGCTGGGGCTACCAGACCTTCTGGCAGTACGCCGACTCCGGCACCTTCCCCGGTGACCAGGACCTGTTCAACGGCGCGGCCGACCGGCTGAGCGCGCTCGCCCTGGGCTGACCGGGCACACCGCTGCTCCCCGCACCGGTCCGGCGCGGGGAGCAGCGGGCCCGACGGTCGGGGAGCAGCGGGCCCTGACCCGCCGGACCGACGGCGGGGCTCAACGGTCGGTGAGCTCCGGCGCGAACACCGTGCCGAGCGGCTCCGGGCCCACGTACTGCTGGCAGTTGCAGGGGCGCGGCTCGTAGCTCACCGGGCGCCGGTCGGCGTCCCAGGCGGTGGGCGCCTCGACCACCTCGTGGCAGCGTCCCTGCTTGTCGTGCTTGGCCAGGTGGTGGGTGCAGCCGCAGACCGGCTCGGGCGGGCGGCCGGCCGCTTCCAGGGCGACCCGCTGCCGCTCGGTCGCCTCCAGCACCTCCAGCTTGCGCTTGTGACGGGTCTTCAACACCTTGCGGGCCAGATCCGATCCGCCGTAGACGACCATGGGCAGCAGCCACCACAGGTTCCACAGGTTGTCCATCGGCTTCCCCCCGTTGCCCCGTCGACTGATCCGCCGTCCGATCCGCCGTCCGATCCGCCGTCCGATCCGCCGTCCGATCCGCCGTCCGATCCGCCGTCCGATCCGCAGTCGGCCCCGATCATACGACTGCCCAGCAAGAACGCCCCGCCGGGGTCAGCGGATGACCGGCAGCACCGGCACCGGACTCCGGCCCGCCGCCGCCTCGATGAAGGCCACCGGGTCGGCGACCTCGGCCAGCAGCGCGCGGGTGAAGTGCAGCGCCCCCTCGGCCGGCGCGGGCCCGCCGACCGCCGCGACCAGGTCCAGCAGGTGGACGGTCGCCTCCATCAGCGCCACCTCGCCCAGCGCGCCGACCGTGACGCTGCCGAGCAGCGGGTGCGCCACCACCGTGCTCGGCGGCAGGTCCGCGAGCCCGGCCAGGGCCTCCGGGCCCTCGGTACCGAACCGGGCGATCAGCGCGGCCGGTCCGTTCGCCTCGGCGGCCTCCTTGGCCAGTTCGGCGACCTGCCCGGCGGCGGTGTGGGCGAGCCCGCCCGGCCGGTTGAAGGTCCGCAGGATGTCCGCTCCGCGGGTCAGTTCGGCCGGCCCGTCCAGGACGGCCCCGCGCAGTCCGGTGAACATCTCCGGCACCGGCGCCACGTGCGCGTAGAGGTCCCGGACGGTCCACTCGGTCAGCCGGGTGGGCCGGTCCCAGTCCGCCGCGTCCAGGGCCGCGCCGCGAGCCGCCCAGGACCGCCAGGCCTCGGCCAACAGCTCGCGCACGTAGTCGTTCTGACTGCTCATCGGGGCCTCCTCGACACGGTGTCCACGGAGCGGTCCACGCTACCCGCCCTCACGCGGAAAACCGCTTGCACCCCCGGCGCCCGGGCAGTCACCATCGCCCCCATGACCACCGCACCCGCCCGCCCGCTGCCCCCGACCGCCGCCGCCCGCCCGGCCACCGGCCAGCAGCAGCCCGGCCGCTCCCGGAGGCCCGACCGCGCCGTCGCATGAGGGCCGCGCTGCTCGCGGGGCTGCTCGCCGGGTACGGGGTCGCCGTGCCGGTGGGGGCCGTCGGGGCCTACCTCGTGGCACTCACCGCGCGCACCTCGCTGCGCACCGGCGCCGGCGCCGCCCTCGGCGTGGCCACCGCGGACGGGCTGTACGCGCTGCTCGCGGTGCTCGGCGGCAGCGGCCTCGCGCCGCTGCTGGCGCCGGCCGCCGGGCCGTTGCGGATCGGCTCGGCCCTCGTGCTGCTCGCCCTGGCCGTCCGCACCGCCCTCACCGCCCTGCACGCCTGCCGCTCCGCCGCCGACCCGGCACAGGCCCCGGTGACGCAGGCCCCGCCCGGCCCCGCCCGGGCCTTCCTGGCCCTGCTCGGGCTCACCCTGCTCAACCCGCTCACGGTGGTCTACTTCACCGCCCTGGTCCTGGGCGACGGCCGTGACAGTCCGGCGGACCCGCTCGCCCGCGCGGTCTTCACCCTCGCCGTGTTCGCCGCCTCCGCCAGCTGGCAGCTGTTGCTCGCCTCCGGCGGCGCCCTGCTCGGCCGGGCCCTGACCGGGGCCCGCGGCCGGCTGCTGACCGCCCTCGGCTCGGCGGCCCTGGTCGGCTGGCTCGCCGTCCGGCTGCTGCTCGACTGATCGACCCTCCACCACCGACGACCGCGACCGCCGTCCCCGCCGCCAATGACTGCGACCGCCGTCCCCACCGCCGTCCCCCACCGCCGCCGATTGCGCTCCGTCACCGATCAGGGCGCCTTCGGGGCCTGTTTTCCACCGATTCGTACCTTGTATCCTGGATCTGTATCCGCTGCGTAACCTGCCCCCTGTCCGGCCCCGGCACGGCCGATGGCGCCGGCACCGACTCGGAGGAGTAGGACATGGCTGAGCGGGACGGCCCCGAGAAACGCGGGCGCCTGAGTCGCCCCCTGGTGCTCGAGGCCGCCGTCGCCCTGGTGGACCGGGAGGGGCTCGCCGCCCTGACCATGCGCAGGCTGGCCGCGGAGCTCGGCGTCGAGTCGATGGCGCTGTACCGCTACACCCCCGGCAAGGAAGCCCTGCTGGACGGCCTGACCGAGGCCTACTTCACCGAGATCAACACCCGGCTTCGCACAGCCGCAGGCGACGGCCCGCACCGGACCGGGTGGCGGACGGAGCTGCGCCGGATCGCCCAGGCCTTCAGCGTCGTGGCGCACGCCCACCCCGAGATCCTGCCGCTGGTCGCGACCCGCCCGCTGGCCGTCCCGGTCTCCCGCCGGCCCGCTCCGGCCCTCGCGCTCACCGAGCACATCCTGGCGGTGCTCGGCCGGGCCGGTTTCGACGACGCCACCGCCCTGACGATCTACCGCACCTTCGTCGCCTGGAACCTGGGCTGCCTGCTGGTGGACAAGCGCCAGGTGGTCGACAACCCGGACGAGCCCGATCCGGTGCTGCGCCTGGGCCTGCACCGGCTGCCCGCGGCCGACTACCCGCGGTTGCGCGCGCTGGTGCCCCGCTTCGCCGACTTCGACGACCGGGCCGAGATGCTGGCCGGACTGGACAGCCTGCTGGACGGGATGCCCGAGCCGCCCCTTGACGCCTTCTACGAGGAGGGCGGATCCTGAGGATACGAGGTACACGTCGGACATATCCGCACTCATCATCAGAGGTCGTCATGTCCGCCGTCCCCACCGCACCCCCCACCCCATCCCGGCCCGACATCCTCAAGCTCCGCGTCACCGCCCGGGACGCGGACACCCTGCGCGCCCTTCTGCGCGACGCCCGCCCCGACACCGGCGGACACCCCCGGCTGGAACCCGACGGCAGCGTCGGCATCGACGTCTTCGCCCCGGGCGACCAGGTGGCGGCCCTCGAACGCGAGGGCGTCACGGTCACCAGGATCGGGAACGCCAGCGCGGACGGGCGGGCCGCCCAGGCCGAGGTCGGCACCGGCGACCGGTTCGCCGCCGCCGACGCCGTCCCGCACGGCCTGGCCGCCAAGCTCGCCGGCTGAGCCGGGAGGCTCGTCATGTCGTACCTGAACATCACCGAGGTCGAATCCGCCGTGACCAGCCTGGCCACCGCCTACCCCGGCACCGCCCAGCTCATCACCCTGCCCGAGCCCTCGATCGAGGGCCGCACCGCCCACGCCCTGCAGCTCGGCCGCCCCTCGCGGGCCCCCAAGGACTGCGTGATGCTGATCGGTGGCGTGCACGCCCGCGAGTGGGGCAGCTGCGAGATCCTCGTCCACTTCGCCGCCGACCTGCTGGAGGCCTTCCAGAGCAACACCGGCCTCGGCTACGGCGGCATCTCCTTCACCGCCCAACAGGTGCAGGACCTGCTGCTCCGGCTGGACCTGGTGGTCTTCCCGCTGGTCAACCCGGACGGCCGGCTGCACAGCCAGACCGTCGACGCGATGTGGCGCAAGAACCGCAACCCGGCCAACTCCGGCGGCAGTTCCAACCCCGACTGCATCGGCATCGACCTCAACCGCAACTACGACTTCCTCTTCGACTTCCCCACCGCCTTCGCCCCGACCGCCACCCCGCAGGTCTCGACCAGCCCGTGCGACAGGTTCCTCTACGAGGGCCCGAGCGCCTTCTCCGAGCCCGAGACCCGCAACGTCCGCTGGCTGCTGGACCGTTACCCGGGTACGCGCTGGTTCGTCGACGTGCACAGCTACTCCCAGGACATGCTCTACAACTGGGGCGACGACGAGAACCAGTCGGACGACCCCGGCATGAACTTCCGCAACCCGCAGTACGACGGCAAGCGCGGCCTGCCCGGCGACGCGTACGCCGAGTACATCCCCAAGGACGACGCCGACACCGCGCTCGAACTCGCCACCGCCTTCTGCCAGGGCGTTCAGGGCGTACGCGGCACGGCGTACCGGCCGCTGACCGGGTTCCACCTCTACCCGACCAGCGGGACCAGCGACGACTACGTCTACTCCCGCCACTTCGTCGACCCCGGCCGGGGCAAGGTGCTCGGCTTCACCGTCGAGTGGGGCGTGAAGAGCTTCCACCCGCCGTGGGCGGAGATGGAGAAGATCGTCCTCGACGTGGACGCCGGGCTCGTGCAGTTCTGCCTGGCCACCGCCTGAGCACTCCCGAACACAACACCCCCGGACACAACACCCCCGAACCACAGTGCCCGACAGCAGGGGCGGGGGGGGGGGGGCCCGGGGGGGGGGGGGGGCGGCCCGGGAAGCGTGAGCGTGGTGGCGGCTCGGGGGATGAAGGTGCTGGGCATGCGCGCCCCCA
>NZ_JBEOSP010000067.1:12669-35881 GCF_040303105.1 Kitasatospora sp. NPDC096128
CCTCCTCCGCGGGGGGGGGGCCCCGCGGGCGGCCCCCAAAACCCCCGATTAATCACCCCCCGGGGCCCCGGGTGCCGGGGGCGGGATGGGCGGGATGAAAGGGGGGATGAACGGGCGGGATGAACGGGCGGCTCAGGCGGCCCGGTGGAAGAAGAACGGGTCGATGGACGGGCCCGCCGGGGACACCCCGTCCGTGCTGAGCAGTCGGCGGGTGGCGAAGTCGGCGTTGCGCCGGCACATCACGCCGACCGGGAAGTCGGCGTCGGACGCCTACGAGGCACACGTACGTCGTATACGAGTCTCCTCGCAGCCCCGGAGTCCGGTCAAGGGTGTGCCGCGAGCGTTCCGGTCAGACCCGGGCGCCGAGCATCCGCAGCACCAGCTCGCCGTATCGGCGGCCGAGTTCCTCCGGCGCCTCGGAGGAGCGCTCGGTGTACCAGCGGGAGACGTCGATGCCCAGCGAGGTGACCGCCCGGGCCGCCGTACGCACCTCCGAGACCTCGAACTCCCCGGCCGCCACGCCCGCCTCGATCAGCGTGCTGACCTCGCGCTCGATGTCCAGGCGCAGCGCCGCGACCAGCGCGTATGCGTCCTCGGGCAGGGCGTGCAGCTCGTAGTTGACCACCCGGCCGACCGTCCGGGCCCGGGCGTGCCAGGCGGTGAACTGCTCGACCACGCGCCGCATCCGCTCCGCCGGCCCGCCGCCCCCGGCCGCCGCCGCCCGCACCAGGGCGAGCGTCGCTGCGTGCCCGGCCTGGCTGATCTCGGCGAGCAGCGCGGCCTTGGACTGGTAGTGGATGTACAGCGCGGCGGGGCTCATGCCGGCCGCGGTGGCGATGTCCCGGGTGGTGGTGGCATGGAAGCCGCGCTCCGCGAACGACTCGACGGCCGCCTGGAGCAACCGGTACGCCGCCTCGGGGCGGGTGTCGGCGCCGGGCATGGTGGGCCAGAGGTCGGCGATGGGCGTGCTGGTCATGGCGCCATCCTCCCAGAGAACTCGTACAGGCATTCCCGCCGATGACCGGGTGCGGCCCGGTACGACTCGGTACGGCCCGGCGGACTGTTGACAGGCTCCCGCACCGACACCATGCTGAGCAAGCGCTTAGTCAGCCGTTGGCCGGCCGGCGATTCCGAACTCCGGATCCGCAGATCCTCGCGGGAAAGGCAGGACCCTCCGTGGTGCACTCCTTCAAGGGCCGAGTGGCCGTCGTGACCGGATCGAGCCGGGGCATCGGCCTCGGCATCGCCCGCGAACTGGTCGACCGCGGCGCCAAGGTCTGCCTCACCGCCCGCAACCCCGAGCCGCTCGCCGAGGCCGTGCGCGACCTGGGCGGCCCGGACAACGCGATCGCCGTCGCGGGCAGGGCCGACGACCCGGCCCACCAGGAGGAGGCGGTCGCCCGCACCCTGGAGGCCTTCGGACGACTCGACCACCTGGTCAACAACACCGGCATCAACCCGCACTACGGTCCGGTCCTGGAGACCGACGAGGCCGCCGCCGCCAAGATCTTCGCCGTCAACGTGCTCGGCCCGCTGGCCTGGACCCGCCGGGCGCACGCCGCCTGGATGGGCGAGCACGGCGGCTCGGTCGTCAACGTCGCCTCGATCGCCGGCATCCGCGCCTCGCTCGGGATCGGCATGTACGGCGTCAGCAAGGCCGCGCTGATCCGGCTCACCACCGAGCTCGGCGCCGAGCTTGGTCCGCAGGGCATCCGGGTCAACGCCGTCGCCCCCGCCGTGGTGAAGACCAAGTTCGCCGAGGCACTGTACGAGGGCCGGGAGGAGAAGGTCGCCAAGGCCTACCCGCTGGGCCGGCTCGGCGTCCCCGAGGACATCGCGGGCGCGGTCGCCTTCCTGCTCTCCCCCGAGGCCGGCTGGATCACCGGCCAGACCCTGGTGGTGGACGGCGGCGTCACCCTCGGCGGTGGCCTGTGACCGGCCCGAACGAGCTGACCGAAGCGGGTGAGCCGACCGAGCAGGCCGAGCCGAGCGGGCCGGGCGACCTGACGGGCCAGGGCGTGGTGGTCACCGGCGCCGGGCGGGGCATCGGCGCCGCCCTGGCCCGCGCCTTCGCCGCGGCCGGGGCCCGGGTCGTGGTCAACGACCTGGACGCCGAAGCCGCCCACGCGGTCGCGAAGGAGCTCGGCGGCACCGCCGTACCCGGGGACGCCGCCTCCGCCGAGGGCCTCGCCGCCCTGGTCGGCCGGGCCCGCGCGGAGCTCGGCGAGATCGACGTGTGGTGCGCCAACGCGGGCGTCGCCCCGGTCGGCGGCGCCGACGCGCCGGCCGCCGCCTGGGCCGGCGCCTGGGAGGTCAACGTGATGGCGCACGTGCGCGCCGCCGACCTGCTGCTCCCCCGCTGGCTGGAGCGCGGCCACGGCCGCTTCCTGGCCACCGTCTCCGCCGCCGGACTGCTCACCATGCTCGGCTCGGCCCCGTACGCGGTCAGCAAGCACGGCGCGCTCGCCTTCGCCGAGTGGCTCTCCGCCACCTACCGCCACCGCGGTGTCCGGGTGCACGCGCTCTGCCCCCAGGGGGTGCGCACCGACATGCTGGCCGCCACCGGCGCGGTCGGCGCGGCGCTGCTCGCGCCGACCGCCCTGGATCCGGAGGACGTCGCCGAGGCCGCCCTGGCCGCGCTGCGCGAGGAGCGGTTCCTGATCCTGCCGCACCCCGAGACCGCCGAGTACTACCGCGTCCGGGCCACCGAGCCGGACCGCTGGATCGCCGGGATGAACCGGCTCCAGCAGAGCCTGGAAGAGAGTGAGGCGCTGTGAGGGCCTGGCAGGTGGGTGAGCTCGGGGAGCCGGCCGCGGTGATGCGGCTGGCCGGGGACGTCGCCCGGCCGGTGCCTGGCCCGGGGCAGCTGCTGGTCCGGGTCCGGGCCGCGGCGGTGAACTTCCCCGACGCGCTGATGGTGCGCGGGCACTACCAGGTCCGCCCGCCGCTGCCGTTCACCCCGGGCGTGGAGCTGTGCGGCGAGGTCGCCGACGGCGCCCGGAGCGGCGAGCGGCTGATCGGCAACCCGGTACTGCCGCACGGCGCCTTCGCCGAGTACGCGCTGCTGGACGCAGCGGCCGCGTTCCCGGCCCCCGAGGCGCTGGACGACGCCGAGGCGGCGGCGCTGCACATCGGCTACCAGACCGCCTGGTTCGCCCTGCACCGCCGGGCCCGGCTGCGGGCCGGCGAAACCCTGCTGGTGCACGCGGCAGCCGGCGGGGTCGGCAGTGCGGCCGTCCAGCTCGGCCGGGCGGCCGGGGCCCGGGTGGTCGCCGTGGTCGGCGGCCCGGCCAAGGCGGAGGCAACCCGGGCGCTCGGCGCCGACCTGGTGGTGGACCGGACGGCCGGGGACTTCGTCGCCGCCGTCAAGGAGTTCACCGGCGGGCGCGGCGCGGACGTGGTCTTCGACCCGGTCGGCGGCGACGCCTACACCGGCTCCACCAAGTGCGTGGCCTTCGAGGGCCGGATCGTGGTGGTGGGCTTCGCCGCCGGGCAGATCCCGGCGCCGGCGCTCAACCACGCCCTGGTGAAGAACTACGCGATCCTCGGCCTGCACTGGGGCCTGTACAACACCCACGACCCGCGGGCCGTGCGCGCGGCCCACGACGAACTGACCAAGCTCGCCGAACAGGGCGTGGTCCGCCCGCTGATCAGCGCCCGGGTGCCACTGGCGGGGGCGGCCGAAGCCGTCCAGCTGGTCGCCGACGGACGCAGCACGGGGCGGATCGCCGTCCTCGGGGACTGATTCGCGAGCGGCCGGCTTCACGCGAGCGGCCGGGTTCAGGCGTTGCGGCGGGCGGACTCGTTCTCCTGGGCCGGCCGCCGCAGGGCGAGCAGGGCGGGTTCCAGGAGGACGGTCCGCAGCAGGGCCCGCTCGGCCTGCTCCAGCGGGTCGGCACCCGCGCCCCTAACGCCCCGCGATGACCTCCAGGGCCGGGCGCGGCGGGCGGCCGAGCAGCGCCGCCAGGTCGCCCGGCCCGCCCGGCCCGGCCAGGAATCCGTGGGCGATCGCCGAGTACGTCCCCACCACCATCGGCACCTGGAAGTCGAAGGCGTCCGAGGCCGCCAGCGCCGTCCGGGCCGCCGCGAGCCGGCCCGGACGGTACTCGGCGCCCAGCACCCCGGCCACCTCCGCGCCGCCCACCGCCCGCTCCCCCACCAGCTCGTACGTCCGCCCCGTGTGCCCGGCGGGCGCCAGCGCCACGTTCACCGCCGCCTCCGCGAGATCCGCCCGGGCCACCGCCGCCAGCCGCCCCTCCCCGAGCGGCGCGGTGATCACCCCGTCCGGGCCGGGCGCGGCGATCGCGGCCAGCAGCTCCGCGTAGAGGCCGTTGCGCAGCACCGTCCAGCGCAGCGTGCCGGACTCGCGCAGTCGCCGCTCCGTCCAGCGGTGCGCCAGCGCGTACGGCAGGTGGTCGCCGTCGCCGGCGAGGCTGGTGTAGACGACGTGCTCGACGCCCGCCCGCTCCGCCGCCTCGATCGCCGCCCCGTGCCGGGCGATCACCACGTCGTCCTCGGCGGCGCCGGCCGAGATCAGCAGCAGGGTCCGTACGCCCGCGAAGGCCTCGGCGAGGGTCTCCGGGCGGTCGAAGTCGACGAGCCGGACGGGCACTCGGGCCTTCACCGCCCCGGGCGTCCGGCTCCCGGCGACGACGCCCTCGCGGGCGCCGAGCCGCTCCAGTACGAGGGTGCCGAGACCTCCGTTGACACCGGTGACGAGCAGCATGGTTCTCCTCCTGATGGCCGATCCTCGGGGACGGGACCATCCTCGGTAGCCTGGACGTCCGGCGTAAGGAGGCACTCTCATGTCAGTAGGGCACACCGCGGTAACCACCCCCCGCCCGGTCGTCTGGTGCGAGGACGACGTGGACTGCGGGATCCGCGACCTGCTGACCCGGCTCGGCGACAAGTGGTCCGTCCTGGCCGTGGTCGAACTCGCCCAGGGCGTACGGCGGTTCCGCGAGCTGCAGCGCGCCCTGCCGGGGATCTCGCAGCGGATGCTGACCCTGACGGTGCGCCGGCTGGAGCGCGACGGGCTGGTGTCCCGGACCGTCCACCCGACCGTCCCGCCGCAGGTGGAGTACGAGCTGACGCAGCTCGGCCACAGCCTGACCCACCTGGTGCGGGCGATGGTCGACTGGTCGTACTCCCACCACGACGCGATCGTCGACTCCCGGCAGCGGTGGGACGCGGCCAACCCCGGCTCGGAGGTCCGCTGAGCCGTGGAGTTCTCCTCCGGCGGCACCGCCGGCCCCGAGTTCGACGACCGGGCCCTCACCGTGGACATCGCCGGCTCGGTGCCGACGGCGGCCGACGCCCAACAGGTGGCGGAGGTCCTCTTCGAGCAGGGCTGGCGGGTGCGCAAGCAGTCCTGGACGGAGTTCGAGGCCGAGCACATCTACGCCTGGCTGTCGATCCTCCCGCTGGAGCCGGTGACCTTCACGGGGGAGATCGCGCCCACCGCGATCACCGAGCTGGTCGCAGCCTTCCACCGGAGCGGCCACCGCTGCACGCTCGAGCTCTACGACCCGGGCAGCGGCGAACTCCTCGCCGAACACCCGGCCCGCTAACGCGCGTACACCACTTCCGGGAAGCGCGCCGAGGGGCCGTCCGGCATGCGGCCGTCGTGGCCGCTCAGCAGGCGGGGAGGACCAGCCGATTTCGTCGACAATGGGCCGGATCGGGCAATCGCGCAACAATGCTGAATCATCTGCGAAACAGCGCGAAATATATCAGGGCGTTATTGGCGAAGTCATACCAAATTGACAATTGGCATGAACCGGACATTACGAATACCGGTAGACGCGGATGATCCCGAGGCGTAACGTGAAATTGCGTTCACCGAGCGCATGGTCCCTCTACATACAGTTGGGAGAGAAAATGTCCGAGCAGATTCAGGAGCTCGCCAGCACCGTCGAGGAGCTCACGAAGGACGACTTCGAGGCGCTCTTCAGCGACACCCCGCTCGTCATCACCGACAGCGAGGTCAAGGACTGAATCAGGGGGCTTTCGGCTCACCACGTGACCGAAACCACTAGGCAATTCATTGCCGCCTGATGCAGTCAGCAGTTAGGGGGAGGGGCATGGGGGTTCATGTGTTCGTCGGGCCTTCATGCCCCGAACCTGAAATTCGAAGCGCACTGCCGGCCGTGACATTGCACGGCCCCGTTCGACACGGCGACCTGTTCGCCGAAGGAATCGACCGCGGCGACATCGTCGTGATCCTCGACGGGATCTACCACCAGAGCCTGGCATTGCGGCACAAGGAGATCCTTGACGCCATCGACCGCGGCATCACGGTCATCGGCGCGGCAAGCATCGGGGCACTTCGCGCGGTCGAGCTGGAACCGCATGGAATGATCGGTGTCGGCAAGGTATTCCAGTGGTACCGGACCGGGGTCTTCGACGGCGACGACGCCGTCAGCGTCGCCCATGGCGACAGCGGTTCCCTCGTCGGGCTGAACGTTCCCCTGGTCAATCTCTACAGCGCGCTGACCGCCGCACAGGGAGAGCAGATCATCTCCCCCGACGGACTGCGTGGCCTCCTGGCGCTCTTCGAGGCGGTGTACTACCCGCTGCGATCCCGCGAACACATCGCCTCGATCGCCCGCGAGAACGGTGAGGACGAATTCGCCGCCTGGTTCGAGTCGGAGCTGAACAAGGATCCCGCCCGCTTCGACCAGAAGCGCAGCGACGCCCTTGCCGCCATGGCCGCCGCGAAGGAACTGGCCGGCTCGCATCGGACCCGGAATACGGCCGCGGACCCGGCGGGCGCACGGGACTGGCGGACGGAATACCACCGCCGGTGGCGATCCAGGTTCCAGCCGGGCGACGGCGCACTGACACCGTACCAGCGGGTTTCCTACCAACAGATCTTCCGCGATGAATTCCCCGAGGTCTGGTGGAGGTATCTAGAATTCGGCCCCGGACGGCCAGGCCATTCACTCGCCGAACATGTGCGACTAGAAGTCGGTCATCCCGCCGCTAAATGGCCGACCGATCCACATCTCGCCAACAGGATCACCAGCCTCATCTGCCCGGTCCCCGATCTCAGCGATGCCGAGCAACAGACGATCCTGCTCGACATCGAGACCGCCGGCGATCGGGACACCGCGCAGAGGTGGCTGACGAATACCCGCGAGCACCTGGACCGAAATCCGGGGCGCAGCCTCTCCCAAATCGCCGAGTCGACGTGCACTGCAGTCCTCGCGCACATCTGGTTCGGCGGCACGACGCCGACCGGACGCCAGCACCTCAAGGAAGAGTCGGCGCGCCGCGGATTCCTGTCCCTCAGGCAGGCCGCCGACGCGATCCGCCCTTTTGTCATGGGATATCTGGCCGATATTTCGAGTTCCACGGATTCTTCAGGCCCTACGGATTTCAGGAAGCACGACCATGTCGGCCTCAGTTGATGAAGTCATGACCAGTCCTCAGAAGCTGAGGCTTCCCGGCACGCACCGGGCCGTCTCGCCTGAGACGACCTGGGCCCGCATCGCGCCCAGGCTCGGTGACTACGGAATCACGCGCGTCGCTGACGTGACCCGCCTCGACGTCATCGGGATCCCGGTGTTCCTGGCGGTACGCCCGGCGTCCGAGACGCTGGCCGTCTCCCAGGGCAAGGGCGCCACCCCACTCCTCGCCAAGCTCTCGGCGGTCATGGAATCCATCGAGCTGTGGCACGCGGAACGTCCGACCCTGCCGTCGTTCAAGGCGCCGACGACGGCCCTCGACCTGCCGTACGCCCTCGATGACCTGAACCTTCGGATGAGCGCGCCCTGGATGAACGAGCTGCGCCTGTCGTGGGTCCACGCGCGCTCGCTGATCGATGACCGCAGCATCCCGGTGCCCCTGGACCTGGTCCGTCTGTCCTACAGCGGCAGCCACTTCTGGCGGCCGAGGCTGTTTCAGACCAGCAGCACCGGCCTCGCCTCCGGAAACAACTCGACCGAGGCGTGTCTGCACGGGCTCTACGAGGCCGTCGAACGGGACGTCATGGCCCGCCGTCTCGGGCCCGACCACGCGGAGCCCCAGGTCATCGACCCCTCCACGATCGATGACGACCACGTGTGTTCGTTGATCGACAGGCTGCGGAGCGCCGGCGTCGAGATCGAGATCGTGTGCCTGCCCAACAGGTTCGGAGTCCCTACCTTCGCGGCCTATGTGTGGTCGACACTGTTCCCGATCGTGTGCGCCGGATCAGGCTCTCATCTGAACGCCGACGTCGCACTCTCCCGGGCACTCACCGAGGCGGTACAGAGCCGACTGACCGAGATCAGTTCGACGCGGGACGACATTCCCTCCGATTTCTCCCTCATGCGTAACGCGTGCTCGGTTGCGCCGTTCCGAAGTCACTCCGAGGGGGTTCACCTCCGGGATGCCCTGCGTGGACACGGCGGCGACCGAGAAGACATGGCCAAGGAACTGCGAGAGGTCGTCGAGCGCGTCCGTGGCGTCACAGGGCACGACCCGCTGTTCCTTGAACTCACAGACCAGAGCGTGCCGTTCAGCGTGGCGCGTGTCGTGTGCCCCGGCCTGGTCTACACGGAAGGTCGGATGCTGTCCGCATGAACGGGGTAGCTCTGAACGCTCAGGCCGTCGTCGTCGCCGCTCTTCTCGTACACCAGATGAGCCGGACCTGGGAGCGCGGACTGCGCGAACTCGGATACAACCACGCGCCGGTCTTCGCCGTCCACATGCCCGACTGGGCGACTGCGGCATGCCAAGCCCTGGCACTGCCGCTGTCCCTGACGGCAGCGCTGTGGAGCGATTCGGCCCCGATGCGCACGGCCGGCGTCGCCCTCACGGTGCTCTGGGTGTTCAGCGTCCAGCAACGGCTGGCCAACCACGCCTGGCTCGGCGGAGTGTCCGCGGTCGCCTTCGCGGTCGCGCCGGCGCACCTGGTCCCCGTGATCGCGCGCGATCTCCTGGCCGGCGTCTACCTGTCCGCAGCCCTGTTCAAACTGCACGGCGAGTACCTGTTCAGCAGCCGAAGCGCCGGCCGGGTGGTTCTCGCCTTCTATTTCAAACTGCTCGGGCTGCGCCCCAACCGCTTCCAACTCCGATGGCTGCCGGGCGGCGTGGTTCTCGTCGAACTCGCTGCAGGCATACTGCTGTTGACTCCGCACGGCCTGCTGCCCGCCCTCCTTATCTCCATCGCCATGCACACGGTGTTCGGGGTCTCGGGAAACTTTCCCTTCTCTATCGTCGCCCTGGCACTGTGGTCGCTGGTGATGTCGCCGCGCAGCGGCCACCTGGTGCTGCCCGGGGCCCTCGACAACACCTGGTGGGCCGTACCCGGCTTCGCTCTGCTCGGCCTGGCACTCGGCCGGACCGCGAGAGGGTCCAGGTCGGCCGGGATCATGGTCAAGGACACCGTGCTGGGGGCCGTGTTCGGACTCCTGTGCACGGCTGCGCTCAGCGGCCCCGGCCCCACGCCCGAGGATGGTGGCCCGGCGACCGTCGTTCACTTTGTGGTCGGTGCTCTGTTCCTGGTCAACTGCGGCCTCGTCGTGACGGGCGTCAAACTCGAGTGGAGCTTCGCGATGTTCTCCTCACTACGGCCGTTCGGCCGCAGTTGGCTTCAACGAGGGGGACGGAGCAACCGGCCGCGGTACTACCTGCTCACCCTGCCGGAGAGACTGCCGAAGACGCTGCTGCGGTCCGTCCCGGCGGACTTCCTCTACCAGAGCACCAGGGGTACCCACGCCGTTCACGAGGCAGTCGCCCACCGGCTCGAAGACACGGCGGCGAAACACGGCCTGACCTTCCAGCCGATGCAGGTGGTGCCGAGTGCGGACTTCAGCACGCTGGTTCCGGCCGAGAGTCCGTCGGCTCCGTGTCGGACGGTCCTGCTGTTCCCGGCGATCATCCCCAAAGACTTCAGTCAGCACTACCTTGGTTGAGGTGAGGTATACGTGAATTCGATACGAGGAAGTTTCCGGCATTCCAAGGGCTATGTCCTTGACTATGAAGTCACCCGACCCGAGGTCGTCTCCAGCCCCTACCTGCACATTCTGTACCACGGGTTCAGCCTGGTCGAAAGGCACGTCCCGCCGGTCTTCGCCCGCAAGCAGTGGGCGGCCGCCGACGGAGCCGTATGCCTTTCGCTCTCCGATCCGATCGTCCGTCAGACCCCGGACTCGGCCTGCGGGTGGTTCCTGCTTGGAGAGGAGGAGTTCTTCCCCCGGGTCCTCGAACTCAGGAACTCACTCGTCGAGGAATGGGGGCTGGACGGGACCATCTGGCACGGCCTGTCCTCGGGTGGGTACGCCGCTCTGAAGTACTGCGCCCGGGCCGGCGGTGAGGACCTGGCATTCGTCGTCTCGCCGCACAACGACCCGACGATCCTGCCCCAGTGGGAGCGCGAGGCCGTCCCTTTCCTGGATCTTCCCGGCATGGCCGAGCCGGCGGTCATCACCGATGTCCTGCGCGGCTGGAACTCCCCCGATTCGGCGCGCCTCCTGTACGCGGTCATCCCGGAGAACGACGCCTACTTCGCCCTGCACCACCTACGCCCCGTCATGGAGTCCTTGGACTTCCACGAGAGCGTGCGGGCTGTGCGGTTGCGAGACGGTCGCGGACACGGGTTCATCTCGAACACCGACTACGATTCCCAGCTGCGCGAAGCCGTCCGGCTCTGGCAGGAGCGGCTGGCCCGGAAGGGCATCTCACACGATGTCAAGGTCATTCTTCCGAAGTCGCTTGCGCACTACGCGGGGAACGAGTCGACCATCATGGTCGCCAGCGGAACCTTCGCCCAGGTGATGGGACAGATCCAGGAACGGTTTCCACACCTTCGCAAGCGGCTGACAAGTGAGTCCGGCGCCCTGCTTCCGTTCGTGAGCGCGTATCTGGGCGAGGACGGCGTCAGGAATCCCGAGACCCGGATTCCGGCGCGGAGCAGCCTCCTCATCGTGACGGCGGTTGCCGGTGGCTGACACGGGCGTGAAGAGGATCATCCGAGCCGCGACGGTGGACGACGCCGCCGCCATCCACGAGCTGCACCGGTGCGGCACCGTGGCGGACGTTTCGGAGCGTCTCTCCCCCGAAAGGGCGCTCCACGGCACAACCTTCCACGTGGTGGAGTCCGACGGCGAGGTGATCGCCGCCTTCGCTCTCGTCGAACTCGGACGCATGCGACCCGGCGCGCTGCCGCGTCTGCTGATGCACGAGATGAGGATCAGGCACCGCTTCCGGGGCACGAATGTCGTGGACGACATCCTCACCTGGCTGGCGGACCGCAAGGGGGTGGGCCGCGACAGGGAACTGCTCGCCCTGACTCCGTTGGAACAGTCTCCGTCCGCCTTCCGGCGGTTCACAGCGGGCCCGTCCCATCAGGTCTTCAAATGGGCGGTCGCGGAACCCCACACGAGCTTGGACCACCCGTGATGCACGATGAACAGCAACGTCCATGCAATCGACCGGAGTTCACACAGTGGTTGGCCGGCTTCCGAGCCTGGGCCGCCAAGTCCCCCGACGGCGGGACCGCATGGCGGGACGCGTCCCGGCAAGGCCTGACGTCCCTTGCCCTCCCGGAGGAGCACGGCGGAGCGGGCCTGGGTTACGAGACCGCGTGCCTCGCACTGGAGGCCCTGGCCGAGGAGACCGGCCGTAGTGGGCTGCCGTTCTCCCTCGCCGCCCAGATGTGGGCGTGCCAGGAACCGATCGCGGCCTTCGGCACGTCCGAGCAGCGGGCGCGGTACCTGACCCCCCTGTTGGTCGGCGACGCCGTCGGAGCCTTCGCGGCCACCGAGTACGACGCGGGCTCCGACCTGCTGTCGCTCAAGACGACTGCCGCACCGGCTGCGGACGGCAGCTGGCTGCTGAACGGAACGAAGACGTTCGTCACCAACGGGCCCATGGCCGACGTCTTCGTAGTACTGGCACGCACCGGTGAGGGAAGTACGCTCGCCTCGCTCACGGCCTTCCTCGTCCCCCGCGGCACCACCGGGTTCACCGTGGGCAAGCGGATCGACAAGGCCGCGTTGGACGGGGCGGAGCTGTGTTCGCTCGAACTGACCGACTGCCGGGTCCCCGGGGAAGCACGCCTCGCCGGCACCGGGGACGGTGTGGCCGTTCTCATGCATGCGATGCGCTACGAGCGGGCCTTCATCCTCGCACCGACCATCGGCCTCATGGCCCGCGCGTTGAAGGAGGGAGTCCAGCACGCCCGCATGCGCGAGCAGTTCGGACGTCCGCTGAGTTCCTACGACGCCATCCGACAGCGGGTGGTACGGATGCACGTCAGCCTCACCAGCGCCCGGGAGCTGCTCCATGCCACGGCACGCGCCGCGGACGCGGGAACGCTCGACCACCAGCGGTCCTCGCTGACGAAGCTCCACGTCAGCACGGAATTCAACAGGTTCTGCACGGAACTGCCGGACCTCTACGGCGGTTACTCGGTACTCGCCGAGACCGGCGCGCTGCGCCTGGTCGCCGATGCCGTGGCCAGCCGCTACTACTCGGGAACGTCCGACATGCAGACGAAGATCATCGCGGAAGGACTCGGTCTCTGATGTCCGAAGACACCACACTGACGGTCATCCGTTCCCTGGTACGGGATCTCTCCCAGGGCGCGGAACTCGACGACGAGACCCCGCTCATCGAGCGCCGCATCATCGACTCCCTCTCATTGCTGAGGCTGGTCGCGAAGCTCGAGGAGGAGTTCCACATCACCATCAGGGACACCGAGATCCGGCCCAGCCACTTCGCGACCACCCGGGCGATCCGGGATTTCGTGGCCACCAAGGCGGGTTCCTGATGAGCCTTCCCTCTCTCGTCGAGGACCTACGGGCCAGCGTGGCGAAGCACGCCGACCGTACGGCCGTGACCGACGGATCACTCACCCTGACCTACGCCGAGCTCGACCACGTCGCGGACCGCGTCGCCTCGGCACTGCGTCGACACGGAGTCAGGACCGGCGAATGCGTGGTCTGGCACGGCCCGAAGTCCTCCGTCGCGGTCGCCGCCATCCACGGCATCCTCCGCTCGGGCGCCGGCTACGTACCGCTCGACCCGCACGCCCCCTTCTCTCGCCTGGAACTGATCGCACGCCGGGCCGAACCCCGCGCCCTGGTCGTGAGTGCGGAGTTCCGTGACCAGTGGCGGGAGTCCGACCTGTCGCTCGACTGGCACCAGCTGCCTGCGGAGCAGGGGCCCGAGGGAGGCATCTGGATCGCCGTCTGCGGAGAGCCGGCCCGCGCGCCGGTCGATGACCTGTCGTACGTCCTGCACACCTCGGGAAGCACGGGGATGCCGAAGGGTGTGGTCCACACCCATGCGAGCGCCTCGGCGTTCGTGGACTGGTGCGTGAGCGAGCTGGAGATGACCGAGCACGACGTCGTCATCAACTCGGCCCCGCTCCACTTCGACCCCACCGTGCTCCATCTCTTCGCCGTCGCCCGGGTGGGAGCGGCCGTCGCCCTGATGCCGGAGGGCGACGCTCCCTTCCCCACGACCTACATCGAGTTCTGCGAGCGGGTCGGTGGCACGATCTGGTACGCCGTCACCTCCACCCTCGTCTGGCTCGCACGTCACGGGACGGAGCTGCTGGGAGGACTCGGCAAGCTTCGCGCGGCGGTCGTCGGCGGAGAAGCCCTGTTGGCCGGCGACGTCAATACGCTGTTCTCGGCGGTACCGCACATCCGGCTGCTCAACGTCTACGGGCCCACCGAGAGCAACGTGTGCACATTCCATGAGATCGACGGTCCTCAGCCGGAGGACGCCGTCATCCCGATCGGAAGGGTACTGCCCGGGGCTGAGGTGATCGTCGTCGACGACGACCTCTCCCCGGTCGCGGCAGGCACCTCCGGTCAGCTCCTGGTCAGGGGCAGCATGATGATGACGGGCTACCTCGACGCCGAACAGACCGAGCGCTCCATGGTCCGGTCCCAGGACGGCCGGACGTGGTACGCGACCGGGGACTACGTGTGCGAGAACTCCCGGGGTGAACTCGAGTTCCTCGGAAGACGCGACACCCAGATCAAGTCCCGCGGGTTCCGGGTGGAACTGGGGGAGGTCGAACGACACGCCCGGGCTTTCGACGGCGTCCACAACTGCGTCGCCGTCGCCAGTTCGGATGCTGTCTTCAGCACCGCCATCACGCTCTTCGTCACCGCGGAGGTGCCCGCGGCACTCACATCGCTCCGCGGACACCTGAACGATCGGCTCCCGCACTACATGGTGCCCCAGCGAATCCTCCATCTGAACGGCGAGTTGCCCACGCTGAGCAATGGGAAGGTTGATCGCAAGCAACTGACCGAGTTCGCCGGTCGGCCGGCAGCTGAGCTCGAGAGCCGGACGACCTTGATCGACTGACCGAGGAAGAAGAAAGACGTGGCAGCATCACCGTCCGCCCAGGACCAGACCCATGCGAGTCGAAGCCCCGAACTGGCGGAATCCAGTGACGTACTTCGCCATCCCGAATTCCGCCGCTTGTGGGTGGCCAACGCGATGCGGAACGCCGCAGCCGAGGT
This sequence comes from Kitasatospora sp. NPDC096128, assembly GCF_040303105.1. Taxonomy (NCBI): domain Bacteria; kingdom Bacillati; phylum Actinomycetota; class Actinomycetes; order Kitasatosporales; family Streptomycetaceae; genus Kitasatospora; species Kitasatospora sp. NPDC096128. The sequence continues at coordinate 27,144 of NZ_JBEOSP010000067.1, forward strand.
GGCCGGCTTCGCCCTTCCCGTCACCGCCCTCCTCCTCCTGCACGCGAGTGCGCTGGAGGTCAGCGTGATCTTCTTCTGCAGCCGGCTCGGCTACCTGCTGATCGGCCTGCCCGCCGGTGTGTGGGTCGATCGCTGGCAGAAGAAGCGGATCCTGGTCATCAGCGACCTGATGTACGCCTGTTCGTTCGGAAGCATCCCGATCGCCTATGCGTTAGGCATATTGACGGTGCCGCAGATGATGGCAGTCGCCTTCCTGGTGAGCACCAGCGGTGTGTTCTTCGACGTCGCTCACGCAAGCATCCTTCCCCAGCTCCTGCCCAAGAAGAGGATCGCGGACGCGAACGCCCGCCTGCAGACCTCACAGACCGCCATCCAGGCCGTGTCCCCCAGCGTCGCAGGCGTGCTGACGAGCACCATCGCGGCGCCTCTCCTCTACTGCTTCACCCTGCTGTGCCACCTGGGATCGGCGCTCGTGGTGGGGAAGATCAAGGTCGTTCAGGAGAAGCCCCCCACCTCCGGCGCTCCGCAACGGCGCTTCCTGCGGGAGGCCGCCGAAGGCATCAAGGTCCTACGGGACCAGCCCCTGTTGCGGCTCCTCTTCGCCCAAGCCGCGCTCAACAACTTCGGCGCGGGCATGATGCTCTCGATGATGCCGGTCTTCCTGCTCAAGGAGATCCATCTCTCCCCCTGGATGTTCGGGTTGCTCTCGACACTGGGGGCGCTCGCCGGGTTCTCCGCCTCCCTGGTCTGTCCCCGGTTGCGTCGCAGCCTGGGCGAGATCCGAATGACCCTGGTGTTCTCCGCGCTCACCCCGGCCGCCCTGATCGCCGCACCGCTCGCCTCCGTCTTCCGCGACGTGGCGGTGCCGCTCGCCGCCGCCGCCCAGATATGCATCGGTTTCGTCGTGGTGGGAAGGGCGGTGGCGACGGCCGGCCTGCGAGCGAGGGTCACGCCCACGCAGTACCTCGGTCGGGTCACCGCCGCCAACAACGTCGTCACCCAGGGTGCGACCCCTCTCGGATCCGTGGTGGGCGGCCTCATCGCCAGTGCCACCACCACGAGCGTCTCGTTGTGGGTGGGGGTCCTCGAGATGTGCATCCCGTTGATCATCCTGATCAATTCACCCATGCGTTCACTTCGCACACTGCCGCCGGAATGGGAAGCCTGACCGTCACCTCGCCCGGAGGCACGGATTTCGGGCCCGCACCCGTAAGACCTGGTTCTTGGAGGAGAAAAGATGAAACAGACAGTCCAGAACGTCCGGAAGATCGACCGGGCGGAGCTGGAACAGCACCGGGCGAGCTACCGCGATCAAGGGTTCGCCATCATCAGGAACGTGATACCCCCGGCCCTCATAGCGGAGGCCCGCAGCCACGTCGAGTGGCTGATGGCCCGGTATCCGGACCTCCGTCCGGAGCATCTGCACCATCCACTGATCCGGAACGACGCATTCTGGGTCCGGCTCATCACCGATCCCCGCCTGGTGGACATCGCCGAGTTCTTCCTCGGCTCGGACCTCGCCTGTTTCACGGCTCACTACATCTGCAAGCCCCCGCATGACGGACAACCCGTCCTCTGGCACCAGGACGGGGCCTACTGGAAGCTCGATCCCATGGAAGCACTGACCGTGTGGCTCGCAGTGGACGAGAGCAGCCGGGAGAACGGCTGCCTGCGGATGATCCCGGGAAGCCACCGGCTCCCCCTCCACAAACCGTCGCTGCGCACCGACCTGCCCAATATGCTCTTCTCCGCCGCGGACGAGGACCTGGTCAGCGAGTGGAGCCGGGAGCAGGGGATCGTGGACATCGAGCTGAACCCGGGCGACGTCTCGATCCACCATCCCCACCTGCTGCACTACTCGGAACCGAACCACTCGTCCAAGCGGCGCTGCGGGTTGGACATCGGTTACATCTCGACCACCACTCGGATTCGCAGCGAAGGCGTGTACCTCGATCCCATCCTGGTCCGGGGAGAGGCGCTTGAGGGGGTCAACCAGTACCGCAGCCTCCCGCCCTACGTCCCGGGCGAGACCATTCCGTTCCAGGGGTACCAGGAGTGGAACGAACGCCCCGACGTGCGTGAGGTGCCCGACCCGGGTTCCGAGTCCCCCATCGACACAACGCTTCACATGATCGAACGGCTGCGCGACGGCAGCGTGGCTCGCTGAGCCCTCTCGACCGAACGAGAGCGCTCGCTCCTACGCCGGAGGTGGGAATGCTCAGCCTCGAAGAGTTCATAAGGCCGTTGTCCGTCGACGATCTCATACGGGACTTCTGGCCCGGCGAGCTCTACGTCAGCGAGACCGGTCCACCGCGCACGGCCCTGCTGGAAGAGGTTCCAGAGCTCGTCGCGGCCGAGCAGGTACTTGCCGGGTACCAGCGACCGGTGCGACTCAGCAGAAAGGGCGGCCCCTACGCGTCGGCGCCGACCGGCGCCGACGCGATCCCCGCGTACCGGACCGGCTTCACCTGCGTCATGTTGGGTGTCGAGGAGAGTTTCCCCGGCTTCAAGGGACTCATCACCGATGCGGCTCGAACCTTCGGGCTCCCCGTTTCCTCGTTCACCTGCGAGGCGTTCTGCTCCACCGGCACCAGCGGCCTGTCCATGCACAGCGACTTCGACCTCAACTTCGCGCTGTTGCTGCACGGGCAGAAAAGGTGGCGGCTGGCCCGGAACCGGAGCATCGAGAATCAGACGAGTACCTGCTTCAGCCGAGGAGCGGCTCAGGCCGATCCGCGTCAGGAGCGATATGCGCACTCGCCGTTTCCTGATGAAATGCCTGAAGACAGCACGGAGTTCGAGATGGGGCCGGGCGGAATCCTGTTCGTCCCACGCGGCTGGTGGCATGAGACGTATTCCCTGGGCGACTGCCTTCAGGTGAATCTGACGATCAAGGGACCGCACTGGGCCGGCGTGTTCACACGTGCTATGGAGACGCTCCTGCTCGAAGATCCGAGGTGGAGGAATTTCGCCTTCGGAGTCACCCACCCCGACGGCCGTCGCGACGCGGCGGTCGCCGAGCTGACGGCCCTGCTCGATCGGCTCACCCGCACCGGCGAACTCCTCGACACGCATGAGCTGGCGCTCCGGCTGCTGGACCGGCTCGACCTGGAGAACCTGAGCACCGGCTCACAGCGTAAGGCGTCGAAGAGTACGCAGGGGGATCGATAGTACGGCGAGCACCGGAAGGGCAGCGAGACGGGGCTGAAGCCCTCGGAGGCGGCCTCGGCCCCGTCCCGCTGTCGAGTCGTCAAGTGATGACAGCCGGAAAGCAGCTCTTCGGCGCGTTTCAGTGGCCGTGTCCCCGTCCCCAGCCCCTCGGATCAGGCTTCACCGCCCGTACACCACCGCCGGGAAGCGCGCCGAGTGACCGACTGGTCGTACTCCCACCACGACGCCATCGTCGACTCCCGGCAGCGGTGGGACGCGGCCAACCCCGGCTCCGAACTGCGCTGAGCCGCTGCCCCGCTGGCGCTGACCTGTCCGAATGAACGTCCCGCACGGCACCGACTGGTTCGTGGGCGGCGGATGCTCCAATGGGCTCACGCTCGGGCCTGAGCCGCGACTTCCTCCCCCCATCGCCGTGCGCTTCCGCACGGCCGCAGCGAGAACGGAACCACCCTCCATGGCACTCGCCGTCCGCAAGACGCTCGCCGTCGCCGCCCTGTCGCTCACCGCAGCCCTCCTGCCCGTCGGCCAGGCGGGGGCCACCGAGGCCGCCGGCGCGACCCCGCGCACCCCCGGCCTCTACTGCCTCGCCAACGCCTGGAGCACCCCGAACATCGGCACCAAGCCGTGCAACTCCGCCGACAAGGGCCAGCACTGGACCGTCTCGGGCGAACAGATCTCGCTCTCCGACGCCCGGGCCTACTGTCTGGCCAACACCTGGAACACCCAGACCGTCTCGGTGAAGCCGTGCGACCCCAAGGACCAGGGGCAGTACTGGACGGTCACGGGTGAGCAGATCTCCCTCACCTTCGCGCCCGCCTACTGCCTCGCCAACGCGTGGAACACCCCGAACGTCGGCACCAAGCCGTGCGCCGCCACCGACCCCGGGCAGCACTGGGTGATCTTCAACGACCAGATCAGCCTCGCCGCCGCCTGACCCGACCGACCTCCGTGCCCGGGGCCGCTGCCGGCGGCCCCGGGCACGGCCGCACACCGGCAGCCGCACACCGCGTGACGGTGATCATCCGACGGGTGCAGCCGTCCCGGTCCGGCGGCAGTGTCGGTGCCCGGTTTGTTCGAGCACGACACATGGGTAGTCAGGGGGCGACTCACCGGGGGCGGGCGCACGCCCGTCCCTGAACCCGCCCCCGACACCCGTTCGCCGCACCCGAACAGCGAGGACCGACGCATGAACCCGACCGGCCGCCCCCTGCTCCACCACCCCCGGCCACCCGGCGTCGACACCCTGCACCACACCCCCCGGCGCGGCCTCGACGCGATCCCCGACCCACGCCACCGCGCGATGATCGCGAGCATCCTGGCCTCCGGCCTGGTCGAGCAGATGATCGCCCGCACCGACGACTTCGACCCGCCCGTCGACCACGCCCAGGCTGCTCGCAACGCCGCCCTGCTCACCGCCGAACTCGCGGCCTCCGGCGTCGACTTCCCGGCCGCCACCGTCCGGGACATCACGCGGATGCGCGCCCTGATGGTGCCCATCGCCGACGACGCGCCCGCCCTCGCCGTCGACCGCGTCTGGGTGTTCACCACCAACGTCGACGACGTCTGCTGCCACGACCCGGCCGAGGCGGCGGCCATCCTCCGGGCCGGCCTGCTGCCCGGGGAGCCGCCGAGCTCGCCCAACACCCGTTACATCCGGCACATGTTCGACGAGCTCGCGCGGTTCTGCGACCCGACCGTCCTCGCCGTCCTCAAGACCTTCTTCCACAACGCGGTCACCGGCGTCCTCATGGAGGCCGAGTTCACCCCGGAGGCCTCCGACGGCGTGGACAGCGACTTCGTCCGCGCCTTCAACGGCTTCTCCCAGTTCTGGTTCGCGATGCTGCAGTTCACCGATCCCTGCCTGGCGGCCCACCGGAACCGGGCGTTCTGGGCGGCGGCGCTCAGCTCCTGTGTCGCGTTCCTCAACGACGTCAACGACGTGCTCTCCTGCTACAAGGAGGCGGTGCACGGAGCGGACTTCCTCGCCAGCCGGCCGTACCGGCAGGCGGTGAGCGAGGGCATCCCCTACCTCACCGCCTACCGTCGCAGCCTCGACGGCGGCCTGGCCGCCTACCGCCGGATCCTGGACCTCGCGGACGAGGAGCAGCGCCCGCACCTGGAGCGGTACATGACGGGTTTCGCATACTGGCACTTCCACTGTCCGCGCTACCGCTGGCAGGACCTCTACCCCGGGCTGCGGGAGGCCGGCCCGACCACGCTCAGCGGTACTGCTTGAGCTCCCGCCGGGCCAGCGATCGCTTGTGGACCTCGTCCGGGCCGTCCGCGAGGCGCAGGGTGCGGTTGCCGGCCCAGAGTTGGGCGAGCGGGGTGTCCTGGCTGACCCCGGCCGCGCCGTAGGTCTGGACGGCCTTGTCGAGGATCCACTCGACCGTGCGCGGGGTGGCGATCTTGATGGCCTGGATCTCGGTGTGCGCGCCCCGGTTGCCGACGGTGTCCATCAGCCAGGCCGTCTTGAGCACCAGCAGCCTCAACTGCTCGATGCGGACCCGGGATTCGGCGATCCAGTCCTGCACCACGCCCTGTTCGGCGAGCGGCCGGCCGAAGGCCACCCGCTCGCCCGCCCGGCGACACATCAGCTCCAGCGCGCGCTCGGCGATGCCGATCGCCCGCATGCAGTGGTGGATCCGGCCCGGCCCGAGGCGGGCCTGGGCGATGGCGAAGCCGCTGCCCTCCTCGTCGATCAGGTTCTCGACGGGGACGCGGACGTCCTCGAACAGCACCTCGGCGTGGCCGCCGTGGTCGGCGTCGTCGTAGCCGAAGACCGTCATGCCGCGCTTGACGGTGACGCCCGGGGTGTCGCGCGGCACGAGCACCATGCTCTGCTGGCGGTGCGGGGCGGCGTCCGGGTTGGTCTTGCCCATCACGATGAAGACCTTGCAGTCCGGGTTCATCGCGCCGGTGATGTACCACTTGCGGCCGTTGATCAGGTACTGGTCGCCGTCGCGCTCGATCCGGGTGGCGATGTTGGTGGCGTCGGAGGAGGCCACCTCGGGCTCGGTCATGGCGAACGCAGACCGGATCTCCCCGTCCAGCAGCGGCCGCAGCCAGCGTTCCCGCTGCCCTGCGCTGCCGAACTGGGCGAGCAGCTCCATGTTGCCGGTGTCCGGGGCCGCGCAGTTCAGCGCGGGCGGGGCCAACTGGATGCTGCGGCCGGTGATCTCGGCGAGCGGGGCGTACTGGAGGTTGGTCAGCCCGGCACCGTGCTCGCCGGGAATGAAGAGGTTCCACAGGCCCTGCTTGCGCGCCTCGGCCTGGAGGTCGGCGACCACCGCCGGGACGCTCCAGGGCTCGCGGGCCGGGTCGGCGAGCTGGGCCGCGAGGACGGGTTCGGCCGGGTACACGTGCTCGGCCATGAACGCGAGCAGCTGCTCGCGGAGTTCGTTCGTCCGGGTGTCGTACGCGAAGTCCATGGTGTTCAGCTCTCCTTGAGGGTGGTCAGCCCGTGCCGGGCGAGGATCGGGGCCATCTCACCCGCGCGCTCGAACCCCGCGCCCAGGGTGCGGCCCTGCTGGAAGCGGAAGTGGATGCCCTCGGCGACGGCGGCCAGTTTGAAGGAGGCGAAGGCCACGTACCAGTCCAGGTCGGCGGCCTGACGGCCGGTCAGCTCGGCGTAGTACGAGACGATCTCGTCGGCCTTGGGGAAGCCGGGGGCGGTCATGGCGGAGGGGATGATGCCGCCGCCGACCCCGGCGAGCTCGGTGTACATCACCAGCAGGCCGATGTCGGTGAGCGGGTCGCCGAGGGTGGACATCTCCCAGTCGAGGACGGCGGTGATGGCGTCGGCGTCGTCGACCAGGACGTTGTCGAGGCGGTAGTCGCCGTGGACGAGCGCGGGCGCGGGCGAGACCGGGAGGCGCTCGACGAGGAGGGCGTGCAGCCGGTCCAGGTCGGGGAGGTCGCGGGAGCGGGACTTCTCCAGCTGGGTGGACCAGCGGCGCAGCTGGCGCTCCAGGTAGCCCTCGGGGCGGCCGAAGTCGGCGAGGCCGACGGCGGCCGGGTCGACCCGGTGCAGGGCGGCGAGGGTCTCGACCAGCCGGCGGCCGAGCGCGGCGACGCGGTCCTCCCCGATGGCGGCGAGGGCCTTGCGCGACCGGTGGGCGACGCCGTCGACGTGCTCCATGAGGTACCAGGGGGCGCCGAGGAGGTCGGTGCCGTGGTCGATCAGGAGCATCTGCGGGACGGGGACGTCGGTGGTCCTCAGCGCCGACATCGCCCGGTGCTCCCGGCCCATGTCGTGGGCGGTGGCCAGGACGTGCCCGAGCGGGGGGCGCCGGAGGACCCAGCGGGAGGCGCCGTCCGTGAGGACGTACGTGAGGTTCGACCGGCCCCCTTCGATCAGGTCGGCCCGCAGGGGTCCGTGGATCAGGCCCGGCAGCTCCGCGTCCAGGTGGGAGCGGAGACGGGCCAGATCCAGGCCGGGCGGGTCAGCGGGGGTCTCGGCCATCGAGCGGCTCCTCGGGAAGGCGGATCATTGACTAAGCGCTTGCTTAGCATTCAACGGGGAAGGGGCCCTGTCAATGCCGTGAGCCCCCAGACCGAGGCAGGTCCGGGGGCTCACGGGCGGGAGAGGATCAGACGTCGCCGAACTCGCCGGCGGCAGTGGAGGCGACGAAGGAAGCCCACGCGTCGGGGGAGAAGAGGAGCACGAACCCCTCCGGATCCTTCGAGTCACGGACTGGAACGACATCAGGAAAGTCCGGCGCCACCTCGACGCACTCGCCACCGTTGCCGCTGTAGCTCGACTTCACCCACCAAGCACCGGCCAGGTTATGGGTAGTCATGAGAGTTCCTTCCGAACAGCCCGGATCTTGGTGAGTGAAGCCGCCGTGTCCAACGACTCCACTTTCAGGTGATCGTAGTCCTCTTCCCAACCCGCAACGCTCTCCCGCTGTCGCTCAAGATGGCCTCGCGAATGAGACTCCGCGTAGCCCACCACCGACCGGTCAGGAAGCGTCATCAGCACCACTGGCAAGAGAAACGGTCGTCGTTCGCCCAGCCGGAACGGTGCCACCTGGATGGTGACATACGGACGCTCGGCCAACGCCAGCAGGTGATCCAGCTGTGCGCGCATGACCTCCGGGCCGCCCACAACACGCAGAAGACAACTCTCGTCGAGCACCGCGTGGATGATGGGCGGCGAATCCTTCTCCAGGAGTCTTTGCCGACCCGCCAGGAAGTCAACTCGCCCATCCGCCTGGGCCTGCGTGATGCTGCCACGGCGGACATTCCCCGCTTCCAGAGCTGCCGCATAGTCGAGAGTCTGCAGCAAGCCAGGCACCACTCCCAGATGAAAGGTCCGAAGCTTCCTGCAGCGCGCCTCCGCATCCACGAACTCCGCAAACCCTTCCAGCAGGCTGGCGTTCGAGATCCGACGCCACAGCTCCTTGAAGACACCACCGGTGTCGAACACCTGGTCTACCGCCACCGCGAATTTAAGGGTCACAGGCTTCTTAGTACTCCAGCTGTAGATCACGATCAGGCTGATGCCGCGGCTCGGCGTCGGTAGTGGCTGGCCTGGGAGCGGGCCTGATGGCGGCGTCTCCAGA
>NZ_JBEOSP010000068.1:0-33893 GCF_040303105.1 Kitasatospora sp. NPDC096128
GGTCAGCTTCTGTAGTGCCGCCAGTACACGTCGGTGCTCGTCGTTGTGGATGGCGTGGTCCTCTGCGGAGGCCGCGTCCGGCTCGTGCGGCGGCATCCACCCGGAACGGCTCCGCCTGCGACGCGACCGCCTGGGACGGGATCGCCTGAGGTGGGATCGGGACGGGCGGCGGCTGCCAGGCGTTCGACGGCCACTGCCACTGTCCTCCGGTGGGCTGCCCAGTCATGTGCTCGTCCTTCCAGCGCCGCCCCCCGTCGTACCTTTCCCGTGCTCAACGAGCGCGCCGACGCGGGGACATGACCCGGAAGAGGGGTCTGAACGGGCGCTGATTGCCATCGCGCCACATGCTGGGGGTCATGGAGACCAACAGCACGTCCGCACACCTGGTCGAAGTCGCCGAATTCCGGACCGACAGCCGCTACCGCCTCGTCCACTTCGAGGGGCACGGCTGGGAGCCGCTCGCCCCCGAGGAGTTCGAACCCCGCCTCCACCAGCTCTTCCCCGACCTGGACCCACGTGACCCCGCCAAGGTGCACTGGGCCGACCGCCCCTGGGAATGGCCGGTCTGGCACCCCGGCGAGGCCTGAGCCACTGATCAACCGGCCCCCGCGTTCGCTACGCTTTCCGGGTGAGCGTGGATCACTTCTGGCGCCGCCTGCCAGGCCAGGCCGTGGACGCCTGTTCGCCCGAGGAACTCGGCGAACTCGTGCCCCGGAGCCGCGACGTCCGCTACGACCGGCTCGTCGCCGCCGGACTCGCCCTCGGCGTACGGCATACCGCGGTCCTGATGGAACTCGCCCTCACCGAGAACGGCCTCCACCCCGACCCGGCCGCCCGGCTCCCCGTCTACGGCGGCACGCGTACAGACCGCGCAGATCAAATCGACGGCGGAGAGCGAGCCGACCGCGGAGACAGAGTCGACCGCGGAGATCGAGTCGATCGCGGAGGCGCCGGAGAGCACGGAGACGCAGGGATGCTGGTGCTGCGCCCCGAACAGGTCGCCGCCGCGTTCACCTTCCTGCGCGACTCGGCACTCGGCGAACTCGTCCGCCAACAGGACACGGTGCTCGCCCGCCGGGTCGCCCAACTCGGCTCCGAGCCGCCCTGGTCCGAGTCCTGGGCCGCCCGCGTCGTCCACGACCTTCGCGAACTACGGGACTTCTTCGCCGTCGCGGCCGCCGCCGGCGACGCCATCATCGTCCGGGAGTCCGAATGACCGACCAGATGACCGGCCAGACGCGCGCCCCCGGCACGGCCGGCTACGGCGAAGCGGCCGAGCAACTCGCCGTCCAGTACGAGAGCGTGGACTTCGCCGACGTCCACCGCGCCCGGCTGCACCTCTACCCGGCCCCGCCCGCCGCCGTCCTCGACATCGGCGCGGGCACCGGCCGCGACGCGGCTGCCCTTGCCGCCCTCGGTCACCAGGTCACCGCCGTCGAGCCGACACCCGAACTACGGGCCGTCGCCGCCCGGTTGCACCCCCGCGCGGGCATCCGCTGGATCGCCGACGCGCTGCCCGCACTGCCCCTGCTCAGCGCCGAGGGCGAGCAGTACGACCTGATCCTGCTGACCGCCGTGTGGATGCACCTCACCCCCGCCGAACGCCCGCCCGCCATGCAGGCCGTGGCCCGGCTCCTCGCCCCCGGCGGCCGCCTCGCCCTCACCCTGCGCCACGGCCCCGTCCCGCCAGGCCGCCGGATGTTCGACCTCCCGGCCGCCGATACCGTCACCCACGCCCGGGCCCACGGCCTCGGTCTCCTTCACCAGGGCACCCACCCCGACCCGCACGCCCGCGAGGGTGTGACCTGGACCGAACTGGTCCTCGAACGCGGGCGGTAGGCGCCCGGGCCGCTTCTGGCCCCGGACCTTCTGGCCCCGGACCTTCTTTGGCACCGGATCTTTTGGCACCGGCCCCCACGGGCGGGACGATCCGGACATGAGCCCTGCGCCGGCGCACCACACCGGCCTGATCCTCGCCCAAGTCGCAGGCCTGCTACCGGTGTTCGGCGGGATCTGGCCGGTCGCGGCCCAGGTGCCCCGGCTGCGGCACTCGACCGCCCGGATGGTCGTCGCGGGGGTGGCCTTCGCCGCCGCCGGGGTACTGCTGATCATCGCCGTCCACCGGGGATACGCCGGGTAGGGCCTGCCCGGAGCGGTTCCCGGGTTCGGGAACCGCTCCCGGCGGACGTCAGCGGGTGCTGAAGTCGGCGTTCCAGGAGGCCGCGCCCGTACGCGCCAGGCCGACCTCGTTGTAGTCGCCGATCATGATCGCCAGGTGGCCCGAGGAGTTGATCCAGCCGTCCACGGCCGCGTCGATGTTCGTGGGCCCGTAGAAGGCGATCTCGCCGAAGCCCCGTCCGGTGTAGCCGAGACCGGCCGCGACGCGCGACGAGTCGCAGAAGTGCCCGGAGACCCGGCGCTGGTCCATCTGGTCGGCATTGCACTTCGCGGCCTGGGCGAGCGTCGCGTTGAACCGCACCGGCGCCTTGCCGTACTGGGCGCGGAGGGCGTTCAGCCGGTCCAGGAAGCGCTGCTGGTCGGAGGTGACCGGGCCCGGGCCCGGGTTCGTACCGGTGCCCGACCCGACCAGGTCGAACCGCTGGGACATGCTGCCGTTGCAACCCTCGACGGTGACCTCCTGGTCGAGGCCGTGGTACGTCAGACAGCCGTTGCCCTTGGCGTTGTGGAGGTACGTGCCGCCCTCGGCGGCGGACTCCAGGGTCCACTGCTGGTTGTCGCCCGCCCACCAGTGGATGAACTGGGTGGACCGGCCGTCCCGGGTGTCCATCTCCAGCACGCGCTCGGTGCCGTTGACGTTGCGGGCGAAGTCGACCCGGTCGCCCGGCTTGTTGGAGATCCAGAACGAGGTGGAGGCGTCCTGGTAGCCGCGGGCGATGATCCGCGAGCCCTCGCCGTCGGAGCTGGCCAGCGAGTGGTGGTTCTGGTGGTCCTGGATCGTGACCATCTGCTCGACCACACCGGCGGTCGCGGCGTTCGCCGGCGCCGCCAGCATCGTGGCGCCGCTCGCGGATATCGCGGAGACGGCGAGCGCCAGGGCCGCCAGCCGGGTACGGCGGCGGGTGGTGCCCGGACGGAGGAGGGTGTGACGGGACGGCTGGGACATCGGGATCTCCTGCTCTCGGTGGACCGCGTGCGACTGTGCAGGCGGACGAAGAGCAGGACAACAAAGACGGGTAGACAAACAATCAACGGCGGGCGTCGTGCGGGTGCGGGTGCGGGTGCGGGTGGCGGTGGCGCTTCTTCATCCACAAGGCCGCGCACCCTGCCGTGATCAGGCCGGCGACGGCAAGGGCGGGCCCGCCGAGGGTGACGATTCGCTGGAGGGAGGCGGCGGCGCCGTAGCCGATACCGGCTTCGGCGGTGGCCCACAGGCAGGCGGCGGTGGCGCTGTAGGGGGCGATGCGGCGGTAGGGCAGGCGGGTGGCGCCCGCGAAGTGGGGTGCGAGGGTACGCACTACGGGGATGAAGCGGGCCAGCAGGACGGCTCGGCCGCCGTGGCGGACGGTGAGGGCCTCGGCGCGTTGCCAGAGGGGGGCGGGGATGCGGCGGGCCGCGCGGCCGGTGCGCAGCCGCTGACCGAGGAGGCGGCCGGTGCGGTGGGCGAGGAGGTCGCCGGCGATGACGGCGCCGGCCGCGGTGGCGATGACGAGGGGGAGGCTGATGTGGCCGGCGCGGGCCAGCGCGCCGGCGGTCAGCATCAGGGTGAGGGTCGGGACGAAGGCGCCGACCAGGAGGATCGACTCGGTCAGCACGGCCAGGGCCAGCATTCCGTAGGCGGCCGGCGCCGGGAGGTGGGCGAGGAGGTCGGTCAGGACGTGCATCTATCGACTCACCTGGTCCGGGTGGTGCTGCTGACCGTCGGCGCAGGGCTGGGAAGGCAGCGGGGGGTGTTGCAGGTGCCAGACGTGGGCGGGTGGCAGGTTGGCCCACACGCTCCAGCGGGCGGTGGCGTAGCGGCGCTGGTAGGCGGTCATGACGTGGTCCACGGCGGCGTGCCGGCGTGCTTCGGAGGGGGAGGCGAGAAGGGTGCGGGCGCGTCGGGTGCCGAGGTAGGCGAAGTAGGTGAGGGTTCCGCCGGGGTGGAGCAGTTCCATGTAGCGGCCCATGATCCGTTCCACGGTGCGGGGGGTGAAATTGGTCAGCGGCAGGCCGGAGACGATCACGTCGTAGCGCCGGTCGGTGTCGAGGTCCTCGACCAGGCCCTGGTGCACGGTGACGTCTGCGGACCGGGACGTCGTGCGGGGGTGGCCGGCGGCGAGGGTGCGCAGCCGGTCGGCGAAGCGGGGATTGGCCTCGACGATGTCGAGGCGGCTGCCGCGGGGAAGGCGGGGGATCAGGTGGCGGGTCACGGCGCCGGTGCCGGCGCCTGCCTCCAGGACGGCCAGCGGGCGGGGGGAGCGGGCGCGGACGGGCTCGGTCAGGGCGTGGGCGAGGGCTTTGCCGCTGGGGGCGACGGCGCCGGTGGTGCGCAGGTCGCGGGCGGCTTCGATGAGGAACATCCAGCCTTCGGCATGGCGCTGCGCGGTGGCGCGCTGGTGCGAGGTCGTCCAGTCGTTCATGGTTTCGACGCTACGGAGCGGCTTCGTCCTTCGGATCCTCCGTTCTGCGCCGGGGATGGCCGACGAAAGTAGGGGGTCGGCATGGTCTTTCGTCTGGCCGGAAACCGCGGTGGACTGCCTAGCATGGCCGGGTGATGTGGTGGAAGGGCCCGGTGTGGGCGGCGGTCGGGCGTACGGGGTTCGTGGCCTTCCTGGTGGCGGGCGCCGCGGTGAATGCTGCGCTGGTATCCGGCGGCCGGTATGTGGTGCCGGTGACCGCTGCCGCGCTGGTGTGCGCGGTGGTGCTGGTGGTGCCCCGGCTGCGGTGGTCCGTCGCGCCGTGGGTGGTCGCGGCGGGGACGGCGTGGTGGGGGTGGCTGCTGGCTCCGCTGCTGGCTGTTTCCCTGTTCGACCTGGCCGTGGCCCGTCGGATGCGGGTCGCCCTCGGCTGTGTCGTCGTGGCGCTGGGCGCCAACCTGCTCGGTGTCCAGGCCACGTCGCTGTGGGCCGACCGGCGATGGGTGTCGGCCCTGTTCGTCCTGCTGTTCGGGTTCGTGGTCGGCCTGTGGCAGGGCAACCGGCGGCGGCTGGTGAAGGCGCTGGCCTCCGAGGTCGACCACCTGCGCACGGAGTCGCAACTGCGGGAGGAGAGCGCCCGGGCCGCCGAACGCTCCCGGATCGCCGCGGAGATGCACGACGTTCTGGCCCACCGGCTGAGCCTGATCGCCCTGCACACCGGAGTGCTGGCCACCAGGGGCGACGGCCTGCCCGCGCCGGTCGTCGAGCGACTGGCGCTGCTGCGTGCCACCTCCGCCGAGGCCCTGGCCGACCTGCGCGACGTGCTCGGCGCCCTGCGCGAACCGGACGCGGCGCAGGGCGCGGCGCTCGCACCCGCGATACGGGATGTCCGGGAGCTGGTCGCGGAGGCACGCGCCGCCGGGCAGCACGTGGAGCTGACCGTCGACGGCGTTCCCGAGCAGGCTCCCACGACCCACCGGCTGGCCGCGTACCGCATCGTCCAGGAGGCCCTGACCAACGTCCGCAAGCACGCGGGCGGCGCCGCGGTGACCGTACGGGTCGACTACCGCCCGCCCGCCACCCTGATCGAGGTCACCAACACCCCTGGCGTCCCCGGCACTTCCGGCACGGGCTCGTCGGTCTGCGCGAGCGCGTCAGCGCGCTGGGCGGCGACCTGGACGCAGGACCCGCCGGCGCCGGCGCCTGGCGGCTGGCCGCCCGCATCCCCCACCCCGTCGGTATCGCACAGAACGGCACCCGCACATGATCCGCGCCATGATCGTCGACGATGACGCCCTGGTCCGCCTCGGCCTGAGCGACCTGCTCGACGGCGACCCGGGCATCCAGGTCGTCGCCCAGGCCGTGGACGGCCTGGACGCCGTCGAGCAGGCCGGCGCCCATCGCGTGGACGTGGCCCTGGTCGACGTGCGCATGCCGCGCATGGACGGCATCACCGCGACCGCCCGGCTACGTGCCCTTCCCCACCCGCCCAAGGTGATCACCCTGACCACCTTCGACCTCGACGAGTACGTCTACAACGCACTCGCCGCGGGAGCCGACGGGTTCCTGCTCAAGGACACCGATCCCGCCGAGATCCTGCGCGCCGTCCACCTGGTGGCAGCCGGCTCCGCCATGCTCCACCCCGCCGCGGCCCGCCGACTCATCGACCGCTACCACGCCGGCAACCAGCCGAAGGCCACCGCCGCGCGGGCCCGGCTGGAGCGGCTCACTCCCCGGGAGCTGGACGTTCTGGCCCTGCTCGCCCAGGGCGAGACCAACGCCGACATCACCACCCGCCTCACGATGCGGGAAAGCACCGTCAAAGCCCACGTCAGCCGTATTCTCACCGCCCTGGGCGTCACCAACCGCGTCCAGGCCGCCCTGCTGGCCCGCGACGCGGGACTGCCCACCTGAGCAAACGAGCAGGGCACTGAAGGACGTCGGGGCACTGACCTCATGGACGCCCCGGTGACGGACTCACGGTCGCCGAAGCACACGGTGACCCGAGACCAGGACCTCGAGGATCCGGAACCTGCCCCGTCGCCACCTGTCCACCAGGCCATCGACGCCTGTCCGCGCGGCTTCTTACTGTGGCGCGCTGCCGCGCAGGATGACCGCGATCAGGTCGTCCAAGCCGTGCTCAGCCGCCTCCGGCGGTAGCACGCCGCTTACCGTCAGGCCGGCGTAGCCGTGCAGTGCCGCGACGACCGGCAGGGCGATCCGTTCGAGTGGTCCCCCGCGCACTTCGCCCCGGCGCTGCCCCTCGCCGATCAGCTCCAGGAGTTGATCGGACCATCGGTGGGCGGTCGCCCCGAGTGCTTCCGACGCCTGCGGGCTGTGCTTGACCGAGAACATCAGATCGAGCAGTGCGGCGTTGGCCACGGCGAAGCCCACGTAGGCACGGGCCGCGGCATCCAGCCGGTCGGCGAACGCCTCATCAGCGCCTTCCTGTGACGTTGCGATGGCCTCGGCGAGCCGCTCGAACCCGGTCAGCGCCAGGGCGTCCAGCAGTGCCTGCTTGGACTTGAAATGGCGACTCGGCGCGGCGGGGCTCACCCCGACCTCGCGGGCCAGTTCGCGCAGGGACAGTGCGGACGCCCCCTTCTCGCGCAGTGTCTCCTCGGCTCGCGCGAGCAGAGCGACTCGGAGGTCTCCGTGGTGGTAGGGGCGGTTCGTCATGCCCACAGCCTAGCCGGGTGTATGCGATGAATACATTGTTAACGTTGCCTACATTGTGATCAGTGCATACATTGAGGTCATGGCAAAGAACATGCTCACCCAGCCCTGGAACACCACCGACATCCCCGACCAGAGCGGCCGCACCGCCGTCGTGACCGGCGCCAACAGCGGCCTCGGACTCGCCACCGCCACGGCCCTGGCCGCCGCAGGCGCCCACGTCGTCCTCGCCGTACGGGACACCAAGCGCGGTGAAGCCGCAGCAGCGACGGTGAACGGCAGCGTGGAGGTCCGCCGGCTCGACCTGGCCGACCTTGCCTCCGTGCGCCAGTTCGCCGCTGACTGGCACGGTGACCTGGACCTGCTCATCAACAACGCCGGCGTCATGAACGTCCCCGAGGGCCGCACCAAGGACGGCTTCGAGACCCAGTTCGGCACCAACCACCTGGGCCACTTCGCCCTGACCAACCTGTTGCTGCCGCACATCACCGACCGCGTGGTGTCCCTGTCGTCGGGGGCGCACAAGGCCCCGGGCAGTCCCCGCATCCACTTCGACAACCTCAGCCTGACCGGCGAGTACAACCCGCTGACCGCCTACAGCCAGTCCAAGCTCGCCAACCTGCTCTTCACCCTGGAACTCCAGCGACGACTCGGCGCCGCCGGCTCGCCCGTCCGCGCCCTCGCCGCGCACCCCGGCTTGGCCGCCACCAATCTCCAGAGCCACGACGCCAGCCTCCTGCGAACCCTCTTCTACCGTCTCGTCAACAGGCTGATCGCCCAGGACGGCGAGGCCGGCGCACTCCCCACCCTCTACGCGGCCGTCCAGGACCTTCCCGGAGCGAGTTACGTCGGCCCCGACGGCATGTTCGAGATGCGCGGCGCCCCCTGCCTGGTCGGCCGTTCGGCAGCGGCCGGCGACCCGGCCACCGCCCGCCGCCTGTGGAGCGTCTCCGAAGAGTTGACCGGCGTCACCTTCCCGGAGC
Organism: Kitasatospora sp. NPDC096128; assembly: GCF_040303105.1. Classification (NCBI taxonomy): domain Bacteria; kingdom Bacillati; phylum Actinomycetota; class Actinomycetes; order Kitasatosporales; family Streptomycetaceae; genus Kitasatospora; species Kitasatospora sp. NPDC096128. Next base: position 8,237 of record NZ_JBEOSP010000068.1, read on the forward strand.
CGACTGTGGCAGTTCGATCCTGAAACCGTGGCCGACCCATCGAGTCGGCCACCTGCGACGGGGCAGGTGGCCGCACTCGGTGTCACGGAGGCTGCTCGATACAAGAGGATGCTGACGGTGGAGGACTGGGCGGAGATACGCCGGCTGCATCGAGCAGAGGGCGTGCCCATCAAGGAGATCTCACGGCGGCTGGGGGTGGCCCGGAACACGGTGCGGGCCGCGTTGAACTCGGACCGGCCGCCGAAGTACGAACGGGCCCCGCGCCGACGGGTACCGGACGCCTTCGAGCCGCAGACCCTGGGCCTGTTGAACAAGTGGACGACGATGCCGGCACCAGTGATCGCCGAGCGGATCAAGTGGCCGTACTCGAATTCGCCGCTGACGAAGAAGCCGGCCGAGATCCGGCCGGAGTCCGTCGGCATCGACCCGGTCGACCGGGTCACCTACGAACCCGGCCAGATCACCCGGTGCGACCTGTGGTTCCCGGAGGCGGTGGCGTCAGCCGAGGGTCCACTGCTGGTTGCTCTGGCCGGTGCAGGTCCACAGTTCGAGCTTGGCGCCGTCGGCGGTGGACGCCCCGGTCACGTCGAGGCAGAGCCCTGACTGCGTACCGGTGATCGTGCCGTTGGTATTGAGGGTCCACTGCTGGTTCGTGCCGCCGTTGCAGTCCCAGATCTCTACCGGGGTGCCGGGAGTCGTCTGGTTCTTGGCGGCGTCCAGGCATTTCGCGCCGCCGTAGACCGTGAGCTGGTTGCTCGTGGTGTGCGTCCAGGTCTGGTTGCCGCTGCCGGTGCAGTCCCAGGTCTGCGTCACGGTGCCGTTGGTCTGGGAGGCGCCGGGCACGTCCAGGCACTTGCCGGCGCCGACCGCGTGGACGGGGCCGGTGGTCGTGCCGGTGTTGCTGCCGCCCCAGGCGTACTGGAGCCGGTCGAGGCCGGACTGGTTGGTGATGCTGAGCGTGTAGTTCGGCGCGGTGCCCTGGAGGGAGGTGATCGCGCAGGAGGCGTTCTCGCACGGGCCGGGGCCCTGGGTCTGGTCGGCGGACTTCACGCCGGTCCACAGGATCGCGCCCATGCCCTGCTTGCGCACGGTGTCGGTGAGCGCGTAGAGGAAGGACACGTCGTTGATGCCGTCGCGGGGGCCGTCGTAGTTCACCCCGGTGGTCATCGGGACACCGAACTCGGTGAGGACGGCGCGGCTGTCGTATCCGCAGACGTTGTTCTCGAAGCTGGTGATCCAGTCGGCCTCGGTGGGGTGGGTCTCCCCGCCGAGGGTGTAGTCGTGGAGCGAGAGCAGGGTGCCGTCGAGGCGGGGGTCGGCGCCGACGACGCACAGGTTCCCCTCCCAGGAGCCGGGCACGATGATCCGTCCACGGGGTACCTGGGAGTAGTGCGCCACCCAGGCCGCCGCGATGTTGTCCTCGTCGGCGTTGCTGTAGCCCCACGGCTCGTTCATGATGCCGAAGTACACGCGGCTGTTGCCCGCGTACTTGTTGATCACGGTGTCCCACATCGCGTAGAACGAGGTGGTGTCCCCGATCACACCGCTCTGCAGCCACGGGGTGAGCACGACGTTCATGCCCAGCGCGTTGGCGGCATCGAACGCGGCGGTGTAGCTGTTCCACCAACTGCCCGAAACGGTCGCCCGGTTGAACGCCATGCGTACGGTGTTGGCTCCCAGCGCCTGGAAGCCCTTGAGGATGGGGGTGGCCTTCGCGTACGTCGTCGCATAGTCGTCCGTGTTCGACAGGCCGACCGGCGTGATGTTCCCGGTGACGAAGTTGTCATTGGGGTCGGCCCAGTTCACGCCGTGGAGCTGGCTGGTGGTGGCGTGCGCCGAGGTTCCGGTCGCCGCCTGCAGTCCGAGCAGGCCGAGCAGCATCGCGACGATCAGGCCGAGCGGTGTCAAGCGCCGGAACCGAATTTCAGGGGTCTTCATGAACTCTCCTTCAGGAACAGGGTTCGCATTGCTTGGTGAGATGCCGGCGCGGTCGCGGCTCACCTGGAGTGTCGTCGGAGCGGCCGGGCAGCGGGACCCGGACCACGTCGACATCACCGCGGCCAGACTGAGCGCCAGGAGACCCCGCTGTCCGAGTACCAGCGCCTGAGCCGGGTCCGGCCGCGCCGCGCCGCGCACAAACAGCGGACGCGATGGCCACCGCCACCGCGGCAACTAGCAGTCCAAGACGTGTGGGCCCTCCGGAGGTGTTACGCGTGCTCAAGGACAGTCAGGTGCGGCGGCGATGGGCCCTCGCGGACGCCGCGCATGGCTGACCTGCCGTCAAGTTGTTTTGCGTTTGATTCTGTTTGCCGCTCTGCGCTGATTCTTGCAAGCCAGTCGATGCCATGGCGGCGAGATGACATGGGATGGATATGGCGAGAGGCTTTCCCGACGCCCCTCGGTGTGCGGCTCGGTGTCCTGCTTGTCGGGATGGTCAAGACGCTGGAGAGCATGCCCTGGTCAAACGGGAGGGTCAAGGGGTTCGACGCAAGCTGTAGACATGGGATGTATCGGTCATTCATGCGTCACGGTGCAGTGTCCGGCCGACAGGCTGTCGCAGCTCTTGACGGTGTGCTCCTGAAGTAGTTCCCTGTTCTCCGTGTTTGATTGTGTGCCATTCTGATCGGGTGTGGTCGACTGTGTCGACAAGGCCGGCGGTCGCGCCGCGAGGCGGGCATCGACCTGCACGGCTTGACGACCCGCCCGCATGGACAAGGGAGTTCAGGCTGCCTGCCCTGCCTGTTCGTCGCCGACTGTGCCGGGGACTGGTCTCCTTGGCGTCGGAGGTCGGCCTGCACCTGTGCGGTCCCGTCATCTGGCGCCGAAGCCTGAAGCCGGCACACTCCTCCGCCCACCACCCACCAGACGAGGCCCCATGCCGACCATGACCACCCGTCTCAGCAGCGGGCTGCGGCTCGCGGCCGCCACCGCGACGGCCATCGCGATCTCCGCCTCCCTCTCCATCACCGCCCATGCCGGCACGCCCAGTTCGTTCACCCCCGCCGCCGCGTGGACGGACCAGAACGGCAACCGACTCCAGCTGCACGGCCTGGGGATCGTCAAGGCCGCAGGCACCTGGTACGGCTTCGGCGAGGACAAGAGCGGCGAGACCTCGGGCGACACCAGCTTCAAGGACATCCCCTGCTACAGCAGCACCGACCTGCAGCACTGGACCTACCAGAGCCAGGCACTGAGCCTGCAGGGCGGCGGAGACCTCGGCCCCCACCGGATCGTCGAGCGGCCGAAGGTCGTCTACAACACATCGACCGCCACCTACGTGATGTACCTGCACATCGACAACGCCTCCTACGCCGAGGCCAAAGTCGGTGTCGCCACCAGCAGTACCCCGTGCGGGCCCTACACCTACCGCGGCAGCTTCCAACCGCTCGGCTTCCAGAGCCGCGACATCGGCCTGTTCCAGGACAGCGACGGCTCCGCCTACCTGCTCACCGAGGACCGGGCCAACGGGCTGCGCATCGACCGGCTGTCCGCCGACTACCTCTCCGTCAGCTCGTCAGTGGCGCTGGTCGGCGACTATGAGGCACCGGCCCTGGTGAAGGCCAATGGCCGGTACTACCTGTTCGGCTCGCACCTGAGCGGCTGGAGCACCAACGACAACGTGTACGCCACCGCCACCTCCCTGTCCGGGCCCTGGTCCGCCTTCACCACCTTCGCCCCCGCCGGCACCCAGACCTACAACTCGCAGACCGCGAACATCATCCCGGTCATTGGCAGCTCCGCCGCCAGCTACGTCTTCGCCGCCGACCGCTGGACCGCCGGCGACCTCGGCAACTCCCCGCTGGTGTGGCTCCCGCTCACCCTGTCCGGCACCACCGCCGACGTGGGCTGGCTCAACTCCTGGTCGCTGGACACCTCAGCCGGCACCTGGACCGCCAACGCCTCTCTGCCGCCGACCGGCAGCCGGACCCTGACCAACGCGAACAGCTCGATGCTGATGGACGACAGCGGCGCCTCCACCGCCGACGGAAGCCCCATCGTCCAGTGGCCCGCCAACGGCGGCACCAACCAGCAGTGGACGCTCCAGCAGGTGTCCGGAAACACCTACACCGTGGTCAACCGGCTGAGCGGCAAGTGCCTGGACACGGCCGGGCACGCCATGGCGGCCGGCACCCGACTGGTCCAATGGACCTGCACCCCTGGCTCCCCAACCCAGCAGTGGACCACCGACGCCGTCGGCAACTACACCGACCCCGCCAACTCCGCTTTCGCCCTCAAGAACCTGGCGGCCGGCCTGGTCATCGACGTCCCCGGCAACTCCACCACCCAGGGCACCACGCTCGCCCTCTGGGACAGCAACGGTGGCCGGAACCAGAGCTGGCAGGTCTCCTGACGTTGCCATGGCCCGTCTCGATCCCGACGACCACGTTGGCCGGAGCGGGCCCTTGTCGGCACACCCGAAGACCCCGGCGGTGGGCTTCGGTGGTGGCGGCCAGGACCTCCTCGTCGGAGAAGTCGTTGTCCTCGGCGTGCTTGTTGCCGGTGATCTCCTCGCCCGACATGCTCAGCTTGACCAGGTCGGCACCGTGGGCGACGTTGCGGCGGACCTGCTTGCGCATCTCCTCGGGGCCGTCGGCGAACGCGGTGATGCCGTCGACGAGTTCGCCCCCGGTGACGGCGATCTCTGTGGGCGTCGCGCAGGCCGGACCTGAGGAACTGCCCGCCGCCGTCGACGACGCGCACACCCTCGCGCGGCAGGTCCCCGCTGCCGCGCCGGACGTCGGTGATGCGCTCGCCGCGCACGAGGACCTCGCCGTCGAACGGCTCGCTGCCGCTGGAGGCGAAGACACGGACGTCGGTGAACAGGATCGAGGTGCCCGGTGACACTCTCGGTGGGCAGGTGCAGCCGCAGTGCGTTCGGGCCGCTCGCGAGGTTGGCGGCGGTGTTCTGCTAGCCCAGGACATGGATGAGGCCGTGCACGGGGTGGTGCTGACGACCGCCGTCCACGATCGTGCCGGAGAACGCGGCCTCACTGGTCGAGATGCACATGGTGGCAAGGTAGCGCCCCCGTTCGCGCGGGAACCGGGAGAGGGTCCGCACGAGTCCCGGTCGCGGACTGGCAAAGACCGTGAGGGCGCGCAGGTCACCCACGCGGAATCCGTGCCTGAACCTGAACCACCTGCTCGACGCAGGACCTGAACCTGAACCACCTGCTCGATACAGGAGGGGTGATCGCGCAGGCAGTCGGATGGGGCGACTTCCTGCGTGAGGTGGGGTCAGTGGTCGCCGAAGGCGTCGAGGACCAGGCGGTCGGCCCAGTGGCGGAGGGCGGGGGCGAGGGGTGGGTGGGTGAGGCCGGCGGCGGCGGACAGGGCGTCGGCGGAGGAGGTGTCGTAGTGGTCCTCGGAGAGGAAGGTGAGGGTCTCCGGGTCGGCTCCGGTGAGGGCGCGGGGGAGCCGGCGGACGAGCGGGACGGGGATCAGGCCGCGGGGTGGGCGGACGCCGAGGTGGGTGGCGAGGAGAGCGATCAGGTCGGGGAGGACGGGTGTGGCGGGGTCGAGGACGGTGTGGGCGGCGGTCGGGGCGTGGTCGTGCGCCGGGACGGCGGCCAGGAACCGGGCCAGGTGGTCGACGGTGACGACCGGCAGGAAGGTGCGGCGGGTGCCCGGCAGCAGGGGGAGGCGGCCACGGTGGAGCCGGCGTACCAGTTGGGCGAGACCGAGGTACTGGCCGGCTTCGCCGGTGGCCGAATGGCCGATCACGCTGCTCGGGTTGACGGTGGTGAGCGGGACACCGAGTCGGGGTGCCGTGACGCGGACGGCGGCGTCGCCGAGTTGCTTGGACGCCTCGTAGGCGCCGAGGCGGGAGTAGAGGGCGGCGGTGGTGCCGGGGTCGAGCGGGTACCGGGGGTGGGGGTCGCGGCCGACCCGGTAGCCGGAGAGGTGAACCAGGCGGCGCAGCCGGGGCCGGGTCGCGGACCAGTGCAGTGCGTGCAGGGCGCCGTCGACGTTGGCGGGTTCGGCCTGGGCACGGGTGAGGCCGAAGCGGTAGCGGGCGGCGAGGTTGTGGACGTCGCGCACCTCGGCGAGCCGGGCGTCGTCCTCGGGGGAGAGGCCGAGGCCCGGGCGGGCGAGGTCGGCGATGACGGTGGTCAGCGGGGTCGGGTCGGCATCGTGCTCGCGCAGCCAGGTGCGGAGGTCGGCGTCGCTCTCGGGGGTGCGGACGGCGGCGGCCACGGGCTCGTTGCGGCGGAGGAGTTCCAGGAGTAGCCAGCGGCCGAGGAAACCGCCGGCGCCCAGGACGAGGGCGTGCGGGGGTGGGGGCGTGAGCGTGGGTGGCATGGGTGGTAGGTACCTTTCTGTAGACCGGTCTGCATATTTTTGGCGCATGGAGCGGTGCTCTGCCGAGGCGGTGGCACGCTCTGGCGCTATGGGCGGCTGGGAGCGGCCGGGTCGGCGGGGCGGAGGAATGTGTGGCGCAGGTTGCTCGGTGGTCTGTGGACCGGTCTACACATTCTTGTCTGTGGACCGGTCTGCATATTTGTCGGTGCGGGGTCAGCGCTCAGCGGGAGCGACCGCGAGTGCCTGCCGGCTGCCGGCTACCGGCGGCCGGGGGCCTTGGCGCCGAGGAGGTGGAGGACGGCGTGGCGGGCGTCGTCCAGGGGCTCGCGGCTGCGCCTGACCGAGGCGAGCAGTACCGCGCCCTCCATCAGGGCCAGTGCCTGGCCGGCGGCCACCGAGGCCTCGGCCGGTCGGAAACCCCCGGCCGACAGCCGCTCGGCCAGGATGCGCTGCCAGCCGTCGTACACCTCGGCGCAGACGGCACGCAGAGGCTCGTTGGTGCCGGCGACCTCCAGGGCGACGGTCGCGATCGGGCAGCCCTTGGTGTAGTCGGACCGGGCCAGGCGCTCGGCGAACACCTCGGTGAGGTGTCGGCTGAGCGCGGCGGCGTCGGCCCCGTCGGCGGCCAGGCCGGTCAGCAGGTCCGTGACCTCCTGGCCGGCCTCCAGCAGTGCGGCCGCGACCAGTTGGTCCTTGCCGCCGGGGAAGTGGAAGTAGAGCGAGCCGCGCGGAGCGCCGGTGACGGCCAGGACCTGGTTGAGGCCCGTGCCGGAGTACCCCTGTTGCTCGATCAGTTCCCGGGTGCCGGCGATCAGCCGGGCCCGGGTCTCCTCGCCCTTGGCTCCCATAGGAAGAGACTGTAGACCGGTCTGCATATTCCTGTCGACGACCTCGGGGGCCGACTCACCGGAGAGTTTCAGACCCGCAGCTCGGGCGGGAAGCCCGTCCAGCACAGGTCCTCGGGCAGGTGGGACTGGTCGTTCAGCAGGAGGACGGCGGAGGGGCGGCCGGGGGCGAAGCGGAGGACGGTGAGGGCGGCGTTGGGGGCGTTGAGGCCGAGCCAGCGCCAGGCGGGGGCGTCCAGGGCGTGGCGGACCAGCCAGCCGATCAGGAAGGCGTGGGTGACGACCAGTTCGTGCCGGTCCTCGGGCCCGTCGACCGGTCCGGTGAAGCGGTCGACGGCCCGGCGGGCCAGTTCCGGGCCGCGGGAGCGCTCCTCCTCGGAGGCGCCGGCCAGGAAGCGCGACAGGAACTCGGCGCTGTCGACCGGGAGTTCGTCGGCGGCCGGGACGTACGGAACGTAGTCGCCGGCCTCCTCGCAGGCCGACACCGGCACCCCGTCGAGCTGTTCGCCGATGAGCCGGGCGGTCTGGGCGGCCCGGGGGAGCGGCCCGTGGTGGACAGCCGTGAGGGGGCGATCCGCCAGCCGGCGGCCGAGCAGGGCGGCCTGGCGGCGGCCGACGGCGGTGAGGCCGCCGCCGGCCGGACTGTTCGGGCTGTTCGGGTCGTTCGGGTCGTCAGTGCCGTCCTGGCCGCCGCGGGTGGCCTCGCCGTGGCGGGCGAGGTAGAGGTAGCGGGTGGCGGTGTCGGGCACGGGCGGGCTCCGGGAGGCGTTCGGTGACGTTGGTGTCCGGAGTGACGCCCGTGCACCGGGTGGTGGTTCCGGGCCACTGATCCGAAGCCCCGGCGGTCTCACCCCAACGGGGTGAAAGTCGCCCGGCAGAATCGGACGAATCAGGGCGGGTCGGGCGGCTTTCGGATCAGCCGGCGTGGGCCCGGTCCAGCAGGGCCAGTTCCTCCGTCGTCAGCCGCAGGGCGCCGGCGGCGATGTTGTCCTCCAGGTGCGCCACGTCGCCGGTGCCCGGGATGGCGAGGACGTGCGGGCCCCGGTGGAGCGTCCAGGCGAGTCGGACCTGGGCGGTGCTGACGCCGCGCGCCTCGGCCACCGTCCGGACCTCGCCGGGCTCGGCCCCACCGGCGCCCCCGGCCCCGCCCTCCCGCCCGGCGCCGGCGATGGCGTAGAAGGGGACGAAGGCGATGTCCTGCTCGCCGCAGAGCCGCAGCAGTTCGTCCTGGGCGGGGGAGGCGCCGATGCCGTACGGGTTCTGCACGCAGGTGACCGGGGCGATGCTCTGGGCCTCGGTGAGCTGGTGCGGGTGGATGTTGGAGAGGCCGAGTCGGCGGATCAGCCCGGCCTGCTGCAACTCGGCGAGTGCGCCGAAGCGTTCGGCGATCGAGTCGGTGCCGAGGACGCGCAGGTTGACCAGGTCGAGGTGGTCGCGGCCGAGCTGGCGCAGGTTCTCCTCGACCTGGGCGCGCAGGCCCTCGGGGGTGCGGGCGTGCTCGGTCCACCGGCCGTCGGTGCCGCGGGCGGGGCCGACCTTGGTGGCGATCACCAGGTCGTCGCGGTACGGGGCGAGGGCGCGGTTGATCAGCTCGTTGGCGGAGCGCAGCGGGGAGAAGTAGAAGGCGGCGGTGTCGATGTGGTTGACGCCCAGTTCGACCGCGCGGCGCAGCACCCGCAGGGCCTGGTCGCGGTCGCGCGGCACGGCGTCCGGTACGAGGGCCGGGCCGGTCTGCGGCAGGCGCATCGTGCCGAAGCCGATCCGGTGGACGGCGCGGTCGCCGAAATGCCAGGTGCCGGCCGCGGCGGCGGTGAGGGTGGTGTCGGAGGTCATGCGGATCATGATCGCCACTGCACTAGCCTGAGCGCCACTGATTCGGACATGTGTGAATCCATGGGGGCGGGTGTTGGCGGAGCTGCTGTTCACAGCGGGTGACCTGGCACGGATGCGGTTCGTTGTCGCACCGATGTGGGAGGTGGGGCCGAGCCTGCGCCTGCTGCGCTCGGGGCTGCCGCACGCCGTCCACGGGCCCTGGGTGGAGCAGGTCCGGCCCCGGTTGGCGGCGCTCGGCCCCGCGTACGGGCTGCTCGCCGAACTCGTGCCGCCCGCCGGCTACGTGCCGGACTTCCTCAACCCGGCCCCGACCGGTCCCGCGCCGACCCTCGCCGGGGAACTCGCCGCGATCCGGGCCACCCCCGTCGGGCAGGTCCGGCGCGACCTCGACCGGCTGGTGGCGGACCAGGCGGACCGTGCGGACCGGGCGGGAAAGGCGGACCGGGGCGGGCCCGGGCCGAGGCTGCGGGCCCTGCACGCCGACCCGGAGGCCGGGCTGGCGCGGCTCGCCGAGGCGATCGAGGCGTACTGGGAGCTGGCCCTCGCCCCGTACTGGGCGCGGATCCGCGCCGTGCTCGACGCCGACGTGCTGCACCGGGCCCGGCAGGCGGCCGAGCACGGTGCCGAGCGGGTGCTGAACGACCTGCACACCGAAGTGCGCTGGACCGACGGCGCCCTGCAGCTGAGCCGCCGCTCCCGCCCGATGCCGCGCCACACGTCCGGCCCGGGCCTGCTGCTGATCCCCTCCGCGTTCGCCGGCCCCGGCCTGTACACCCTGCTCGCGCCGCCGGCCCCGCCCCAACTCGCCTATCCGGCAAGGGGGATCGGCGACCTCTGGGCGGCGAAGGAGACGGCCCCCGGCACGGCGGCGCTCGCCGCGGTACTCGGCCGCTCCCGCGCCCTGCTGCTCGCCGAACTCGACGCACCAGCCTCGACCACCGAACTCGCCCGCCGCACGGGCCTGTCGCCCTCGGCCGTCTCCCAGTACCTGACGGCGCTGCGGGACGCCCGCTTGGTCAGCGCCCACCGAGCAGGGCGCTGGGTGCTGTACGCCCGGACGGCCACTGCGGAGGCGCTGCTGAACCCGGACGGCTGACGGAACGGCCGGCACGGTGTTCCGGGGACCTCGGCCGGATTGGGAGGAAACGCCGTCGTACCAGGGAGGGGAAGCGCAACTCGGCGTTCCAGCCGAGCACAGGGGAGTGGCGGCAGGCCCACTCCGGGCGGGGCCGGGCGGGGCCGGGCAGGCCCGGTTCGATCGTCCCCGAGCAGGGGTTCAGCGCGGAGCCGCACTGGATAGGCTGCCGGGCATGGAGCAGGAACAGCCTGTGGGCGAGCCGCGAGGCGCGCTGACCACCTTCGAGGGACGCCTCGTCCTCGACCTGGACGCCCGGATCGTCACCGTGGACGGCCGGGAGGTCCAGCTCACCCGCCAGGACACCCGGGCGCTGCGCACGCTGATCGAGCTGGGCGAAGGGACGCACGACCTGCTGGACATCCAACTGCACGGCTGGGACGGCCTGTTCGACCCCCGGGAGCTACGGCACCCGATGGCCCTCCTGCGGGCCAAGCTCGGCGAGCCCCCATGGATCGTCCGGGACCGGGAGCGGGACCGCTACGGCTTGCGGCCCCCCGGCCCGCCGCCGTCTGGGAAGCTGCGGGCATGACGCTTCCGCTTCTTCGCTGCGCCGTCCTGGACGACTTCCAGGGCGTCGCCACCAGCTCCGCCGACTGGTCCCCGGTGGCCGACCGGGTCGAGGTGACCGCCTTCCGCGAGCACCACGGCTCGGAGGCCGAACTGGCCGCCGCGCTCGCCGGGTTCGACATCGTGGTCACCCTGCGCGAGCGGGTACCGTTCCCTGCCACGCTGTTCGCCCGGCTGCCCCGCCTCAAGCTGCTGGTCGCCTCCGGCATGCGCAACGCGGTGATCGACCTCGCGGCCGCCGAGGCGCACGGCGTCACGGTGTGCGGTACGGCCAGCTCGGGCACCCCGCCGGTCGAGCTGACCTGGGCGCTGCTGCTGGGCTTGGCCCGCGGCATCGTCCAGGAGAACACCGCGCTGCGCGAGGGAGGGCCCTGGCAGAGCACCGTCGGGGCCGACCTGCACGGACGGACGCTCGGGCTGCTCGGCCTCGGCCGGATCGGCGGCGCGGTCGCCCGGGTGGGGCTCGCCTTCGGCATGGACGTGCTCGCCTGGAGCCGCAACCTGACCGACGAGCGGGCGGCCGGGGCCGGGGTGCGCCGGGCCGCGTCGAAGGAGCAACTGCTCGGGGAGAGCGACTTCGTGTCGATCCACCTGGCGTCCGACGCGGGCACCCGGGGGCTGATCGGCGCCGCCGAACTGGCCCTGATGAAGCCGGAGGCCTACCTGGTGAACACCTCCCGGGCGGCGATCGTCGACCAGGAGGCGCTGCTCGCCGCGCTCAACGGCGGCCGGATCGCGGGCGCCGCCGTGGACGTCTTCGACACCGAGCCGCTGCCCGTCGGCCACCCGCTGCGCCGCGCGCCCCGACTGCTGGCCACTCCGCATCTGGGGTACGTCTCGCAGGACAACTACCGCCGGTACTTCTCCGAGGCGGTGGAGGACATCGCGGCCTTCCTGGCGGGTGAGCCGATCCGCCGTCTGGGCTGACGCCCGCCCCCCGGCCCGGCCCCCGGTCGCATACTGACGGCATGACGAGCGGAGACGGTGACCGGGGTACGGGTCGACGCGGGGTGCTGCGGGCGGGTGCGGCGGCGCTGCTGCTGGGGGCGGCGGGGTGTTCGAGCGGGGCGAAGTCCGCTGTGGCGCCGACGAGTTCGAGCCCGAGCCCGAGTTCGAGCCCGAGCAGCACCTCACCTGAACAGACGACCCCGACCCTGACCCCGACAACCCCGACGACCCCGACCGCCGGGACCCCACCCCCGCTGCCCGCCCCGCCGCTCTGGCAGCCCGGCCCCGGCGAGATCCAGCCCGACGTCAAGCGCCGCGCCGTCGAGCTGGTCGCCGCCCTCGGCGCCTGGCCGCCCGGCGGGCAGGGGGTCGAGGCGGCCCGGTCCCGGGTGGCCGCGCTGGGCCTGCCGCCGGGGTTGGCGGACCAGGCCGGGCGGCTCGCCCCGGTGGCGCCGGAGGCGAGCCTGGAGGTGATCGACGCCCAGTACGGCGGGATCCTCGCCGACTCGGCGAGCGTGCTGGTGGTCTGCCGCCAGTGGACCAGGCAGTCGGACGGCTCGGTGGCGGCGGGCGGCATCACGGTGGACGTCCGGCTGAGCCGGGCGGCCCCGCGCTGGAACGTCACCGCCGTGAACCCCGGCGACCCGGGCCCGGCCGCCGCCTCGCCGGCCCCGGCGGTGGCGAAGGTGCTGGCCGAGCCGAGGATCGAGCTGCCGCCCGAGGCGGCCGCCGACCTGCGCAGTGGCACGGTCCACGACACCGTCCTGGCAGCGATGCTGCGGCTGGCCGGCCCGTACACGCTGTCGGTGAGCGTGGTGCGCACCGGCCACCCGCTGGACGTCTTCGGGACGACCCGGCCCAGCGATCATCCGCTGGGCCGGGCCTTCGACGTCTGGCGGATCGACGGCCGGGCGGTGGTGGACCCGGCCACGCCCCGGCAGCTGATCGAGTCCTTCATGCGGGACGCGGCGGCGGCCGGTTCGTACAACGTGGGCGGGCCGGTGGCGATCGCGGGGTCCGGCAACCAGTTCTTCACTGACGACACCCACCACGATCACGTCCACATCGGTTTCAACAGCTGAACTGTCGTAAGGACGAGCCTAGTTGACGCTGACCGCGCTCCAGGCCGCGGCGACCGCGTTGTACTCGGTGCTGCCGGCGCCGTAGAGGTCGCGGGCGGCGTTGAGCGAGGCGGCGCGGGCGCCCTTGTAGTTGGTGGTGGAGGTCATGTAGACGGTCAGTGCGCGGTACCAGATCTTGGCGACCTTCTGGTTGCCGATGCCGCTCACGGTGGACTTGTTGCAGGTGGGGCTGTTGTAGGCGACCCCGTTGACGGTCTTGCTGCCGCTGCCCTCGCTGGCGAGGTAGAACCAGTGGTTGCCGACGCCGGAGGAGTTGTGGACGTCGAGCCTGCCGACCGAACTGCTCCAGCAGTCCGCCGACTTGCCGTCCAGTGAGGGCTTGTCGAAGCGGCGCAGCCACGGCGGGGTCGACTGGTCGCTGAACAGGTAGTCGCCGGTGTCGATCCTGTTGTTGGCGTACCACTCGACCATGGTGCCGAAGATGTCGCTGGTGGACTCGTTGAGGCCGCCGGACTCGCCGCTGTAGCGCAGGTTGGCGGTGGCGCTGGTGACCCCGTGGGTCATCTCGTGGCCCATGGTGTCGAGGTCGACCTGCTCGGGGTCGGTGGTGCCGTTGCCGTCGCCGGTCATCATGCAGAAGCAGCTGTCGGACCACTGGGCGTTGTCCCAGTTCGTGCCGACGTGGACGAAGACGGTCGCGCCCTTGCCGTCGTTCTTGATGCCGTTCCGGCCGTGCACGTTCTTGTAGTAGTCGTACGTCCAGGCGGTGTTGGCGTGGGCGTCGACGGCGGCGGTGGCGCGGTCGGCGGAGAACTTCCTGCCGTCGCCCCAGACGTTGGTGGTACTGGTGAACGGGGTGCCGGAGCTCGCCTTGATCGAGCTCGCGGAGAGGTTGCCGGCGTCCTTGGTGACGTGGCCGCGGACCGGGTCGGTGAGGGTGTAGCCGCCGTTGGCCGCGGTGGTGTCGACGGTGACCTGACCGGTGTACTCGGAGTTCCCGGTGCCGGCGGCCTGGTGCTCGGCGTCGTAGGACTCGATCTGCTCGCCGGTGGTGGCGTCGGTGACGACGACCTTGCCGGCCGGCTGGCCGTGGTCGCCGGTGCCCTCGACGACGGTGCGCCAGGCCAGGCGCGGGGTGCCGTCGGCGGCCCAGACGACCAGCTCGGGGCTGCTGGTGGCGTCCTTGACGCCGGGGGCGGCGGAGAGCGCGTTCGCGGCGCCGGCCTGGGCGGGGACCTTGGGGACGGTGGACTTCACGGCGGCGTCGTGGGCGGCCGCCCGGGAGGTGTCCTTGAGCCGGCCGCGGGCGTCCTGGTGGACGACCAGGTCGCCGCCGACCACGGGAAGGCCCTGGTAGGTGCGGTCGAAGCGGATGTGCGAGGTGCCGTCGGCGTCGAGCACGGCGTCCTTGAGGACGAGGTCCTGGCCCGTGCCGTAGCCGAACACCCCGGGGTTGTGGGTGACGTTGGCGCGGGCCTGGGCGATCGCGGCCTCCCGGGCGGCGGGGGCGGCGCCGGCCGTGGTGGGGACGGCCACGGCGGCGAGGGCGGCGACGACGGCTGTCGCTCCGGCCGCGCGGACACGGCGGGAGGAGGAGGTGGGGGTCACACTGGCTCCAGTGGGGGTGGCTGCAGGTGCGGGGAGATGAGCTGCGACGCGTAGAGCTGCGACCGAGATTGACGGCGATCAGTCAGGTTCAGCTAGAGGAAAGGTCATAACTTTGCCAAGTTGTGTCCTGGTCAAATCAAAAATGATCGGAACTTAACAAGCCGGCCACACTGCCGTCGTGACGATCGATTACCGGGCGGCCACTCCCGGTGGCGCGGTGCGGGGCTGTCGGCCCGGTCGCCCGAGGCTCTACGCTCTCGCTCCATGGACGGATGGGTGGGGGCCTGGACCGGCAGGCGGGTGGCGGTGCACATCGGCAACGTCGCGGACTTCAACGCGCAGTTCTTCGCGCCGGGGATGGACGCCGCGCAGCGGGAGCGGCGGTTGCGGCAGGCGCACCACTACGCCTGCCTGGCCGTCGGCTACAGCCCGGAGCCGGCCGTGCTGGTGCTGCCGGCCGAGGTCGACCGGGCCTGGACCGACTGGCTCGGCCGGGAGTTGGCCTGGGGGCCGGTCGAGGTGCACAGCGGGCTGGCGGCCGGCCGGACGCTCGCCGAGGCGCTCGCCGACCGGCCCGCGCTGGCCGCCCGGATCGCGGACTCCGGTCATCCGGTGGTCAGTTGGGGCCGAACGGCGGCCCAGGGCGAGGGGCCCGAACTGGCCGCCGTGCGCCGCTACGAGTCCAAGGCGGCCGCGCACGGGCTGTTCGCCGCCCTCGCCCCCGCGCACCCCGGCGTCGTCGTCCCGGGCCAGGAGCGCGTCGACGGCCGCCGCCGGGCCGCCCTGCGGCTGACCGTCCGCGCCGCCCGGGGCCTGACCACGGTGCTCAAGAGCCCGTACGGCGTGGGCGGTTACGGCACCGTGGTGGTCGAGCCCGCCGAGCTGTTCGCCGCCGGTGGTGGGGGCGCCCTGCTGCGCCGTCTGGTGCGCGCCGAAGTCCTGCCTCCCCAGGGCGAGTTGCTGCTGGAGGAGTACGTGGACCCGGGCCCGGCCGCCCGGCTGCGCGACCTCACCTACGACGCCGTGATCGGCCCCGACGGCACCGTGCACCCGGTCGGGGCGGGCGCCATGGAGGTGGCCGGCACCCGCTACCAGGGCGTGACCGTCGGACCGGGCGTCGTCCCGCAGGCTGCTGCCGAGACCGCCCACCGGTTCGCCCTCGCGGTGGGGGAGCGGCTGGCCGCCGAGGGCTACCGCGGCTGGTACGACGTCGACTTCGTCACCGACCGGCAGCGCCGCCTCGCCCCCACCGAGATCAATCTGCGGCTCACCGGCCCAGCCGTCGCCTTCGTGCTGCGCGAGCGGCTGGACCGGGTGCGCGGCCCCGGTCACCTGGTCCGCACCCTGGACGCGCTGCCGCTCGGCGCCCGGCTCGCCCCCGAGGCGCTGCACGACCACCTCGACCGGCTGCGCCCGCGCTTCGCCCGGCTCGGCGTCACCCTGCTGCCACTGATCCCGACGGCGGCCCACGACCCGGAGCCCGCCGTCGGCCTCGCCCTGGCCGGACCGGACGCGGAGGCGCTGGACGCCGCCCAGGCCCTGCTCACGGCCGCCAACCACGCGCTGACCGGGATGTTCGAGGCGCTGCGCCCGCCCGGACGCTGATGATACGTCAATTCACCTTGGGGGGCGCAGGCTTGCGCAGCAGGAAGGTCACGACGATCACCGCGGCCAGCATCAGCGGGATGTTGAACACGTACACCATCGTCGTCTCCCGCGGCCAGTCCGTGGCCGCGGTCAGCCGGTAGAGGTTGTCCTGCGGCCACCAGGCGGCGAGCAGCCAGAACACCGCGAGGTAGGTGAGCAGCGAGAGTCGCAGGGACCGGCCCTGCCGGAGCACTACGGGGAGGCCGACGAAGAGGAAGGCCATCCCGGCGCCGAAGGCCAGGTTCTCGCAGAAGTACAGCAGCCCGAACCAGAGGTGGTAGCCCGTCGGCACCGCGGAGAGGTCCGTGGAGCCGGGGTAGAAACCGTTGGTGCTGACCCAGGCCAAGAACGTGAAGAACAGGACGCAGAAGATCGCCGCGCAGCCCGAGCCTCCCCCCTCCCCGTTCCCACCCCCCGCCTTGCCGCCGCCCTTGCGGCTGCCGCCCGCCTTGGCCGAACGCGGCGCGGTGTGCTGCGGCGGGGCCGGCAGCGGGAGCTGGGCGCGGTCCAGCTTGCCGGCCCGGGTGCGTGGCAGCTCCGGGACGACGATGACGGCGGCGGGCGCGGAGTAGCCGTTGAGCTCGGCCAGCAGGTACTGGGTGAGTGACCAGCCGTCCACCCCGCCCGGCGACCCCTGGGTGGGCACCGCGTAGCCGACCAGCACCCGCCGCCCCGGTACGGGCTGCACCTCGACCACGGCCGCCTCCCGCACCGCCGAGTGGGCGCGCAGCGCGCCCTCGGCCCGGGCCGCCGCCTTGACCCGGGTGGTCACCGTGGTCGCCCGGTTCGCGCCGAGCGGGCCGACCACGGTGGCGGCCCGGCCGACGAACTCCAGCACGCCGTCCGCCCGCATCACCCCGAGGTCGCCGGTGAGCAGCACCCGCCCGTCCGGGTCGAAGTCGGCGCGGACGAATCGGCGGGCGGTGTCCACCGGCCGGTTGAGGTAGCCGCGGGTCAGGCCGGAGCCCGCGATCGCGATCTCGCCGATCCGCCCGGGCCCCACCGGGGTGGCCTGCGGGCCCAGTACGTACGCCCGGGTGCCGGGGAAGGGCCGGCCGACCAGCGAGACCTGCTCCGCGCCCTCGGCGGCGGCCGCGCCGCGCACCTCGAACCAGGTGCTGTCCACGGTGGCCTCGGCCAGGCCGTAGACGTTCAGCACCCTGGTGTCCCCGCCGAGGAGGCGTTGCAGGGCCAACTGCTCGTCCAGGTACCACTTCTCGGCGCCGACGGTGAGCAGCCGAACCCCGGGCAGCCCGGCGCGGGTCGCGGTCAGCAGGGCGGTGAGACGGCGCGCGGTGCGGACGTTCAGTTCCATCACCGTGATCCGCTCCTCCGCCACCAGCGCGGGCAGCGCGGCCAGGTCGGCTGTGCGGTCCAGGGTGAGGTTGTACGCGGTGACCACCAGGGTGGCGCCGGTGCCCAGTGCGCGGACCCAGTCGGCGGTGAAGACGTCGAACTCCAGGCTCGCCGTCTGCAGGATCCGGTCCTCGGCCGTCAGTTCGTACACCGCGCGCCAACCCGCGTACGCGGACAGCAGGTTGCGGTGCTCGACCAGGACGCCGGTGGGCAGGCCGGTGGAGCCGGAGGTGTAGAAGACGCAGGCGACGTCCCCCGGGGACACCTCCGGCTGCACGAACTCCTGCTGCGGCAGGTCCAGTTCGTCGAGGCAGACCGGATCCGCCCCGCCCGCGTCCGCCAGCCGCACCCGGTGGCGCCGCTCCGTCAGCACCAACCCGGGCGCGGCGTCGCCCAGTACGTGCCGCAGCAGCGCTTCGGGCGCCGTCGGCTCCAGTGGCACGAAGGCGGCGCCGGTCTTCAGCACCGCCAGCAGGGCGACGTACACCTCGGTGCCCCGGCCCAACGCGACCGCCGCCCGACCGCCCGGGCCGAGCCCGCGCTCCGCCAGGTGGGCGGCCAGCCGCTCGGCCCGCGCGTCCAGCTCTCCGTACGTCAGCTCGCTGCCGCCACAGCGCACCGCCACCGCCTCCGGTGCCCGGCGGGCCTGCCGCTCGACCAGCCCGTGCAGAGTCTGGGCCCGCTCCTCGTCGATCACCATCACGCCTCCCCCTCGTCCCCCTCGGAAATCCACCATGTTCCTCCCAACTCCCCCCGTGCAACAGGGTTCTGGTGAGTCCATTCCTCGGACGGGAGGACTCCGCCCAGGGCGACGGTTGTACGGTGCACACGGACGGTCGGCGCCGGGCCGGTCCGGTGCGGCGCCCCGCCCCCCCCTGACCGGCACCGTGATCGGAGACCTGCACCATGGACCCGTCCTTCGACGGCCCGCTGCTGCGCACCCAGGACGTGGACGTCGTGCGCGACGGCCGGCACCTGCTGCGCGGCATCACGCTGGAGATCCAGCCCGGCGAGCACTGGGCGCTGCTCGGCCCCAACGGGGCGGGCAAGTCCACCCTGCTCGCCCTGCTCGGCGCGGTCTCCCACCCCACCCGGGGCACGGTGGAGGTGCTCGGCCGCCGACTCGGCCGGGTGGACGTCAGGGAGCTGCGCGCCCACCTCGGGCACGTCAACCCGCGCCACCCGCTGCGCTCTCCGCTGAGCGTGCGCGAGGTGGTGCTCACCGGCCACACGAACACCATCGAGCCGGAGTGGCACCGCAAGCCTGCGCCGGAGGCGCTGGAGCGGGTCGAGCGGCTGATCGAGACCCTCGGCATGACCGCGATGGCCGACGCCCCGTGGACCACGCTCTCCCAGGGCGAGCGAGGCCGGGCGCTGATCGCCCGCGCGCTGATGCCCAGCCCCCGGCTGCTGCTGCTCGACGAGCCCGCCACCGGGCTGGACCTCACCGCCCGCGAGCTGCTGCTGGACAGCCTGGACCTGCTGCGCCACCAGCATCCCGAGCTGGCCAGCGTGCTGGTCACCCACCACCTGGAGGAGCTGCCGGAGAGCACCACCCACGCGCTGCTGCTGCGCGAGGGCGAGTGCGTGGCGGCCGGCCCGGTGGACGGGGTGATGACCACGGAGCTGATCAGTGAGACCTTCGGCCACCCGATCCGGATCAGCCGCCAGGAGGGCCGCTGGACGGCCCGGGCCGCCGCCCGCCGGACGCCGGGGAGGTAGCGGCCGGGGGCGGCGGAGGGGCCGAGGCGGAGGGGCCGGGGAAGGGGCAGGCCGAGAGGTAACGGTTCGGGCAGGGCGGGGCCCGGCTGTCGACGGTAAAGACTTCTTACGTAAGGTATGCCTTAGCTAAACAGGAGGCACCGGCCAGGCCGGTGCTTTACCCGGCCTTGGCACCCCCATGCCCTTTTCCGTTGGAGCCCCCATGTCCGCCCGCCGCCGTTCCACCGCAGCCGCGCTGCTCAGCCTCGCCGTGGCCACCGCCGCCCTGGCCGGCTGTGCGTCGAAGAAGGACGACAAGGCGGGCGGCGCGGACGCGGTGAAGGTGAACGCCACCGACACCGCCTGCGAGGTCTCCAGGACCAGCTTCCCGGCCGGTCACGTGGTGATCGACATCAGCAACAAGGGCTCCAAGACCACCGAGGTCTACGTCTACGCCGCCGGCGACAAGATCGTCACCGAGCGGGAGAACATCGGCCCCGGCACCAAGGCGACCATCAATGCCGAGATCAAGGCCGGCAGCTACGAGGTCGCCTGCAAGCCCGGCATGGTCGGCGACGGCATCCGCCAGAAGATCACCGTGACCGGCGACAGCGGCAGCGCCGCCCCCGCCGACCCGCGCCTGGCCGCCGCCGTCGAGGCCTACCGCACGTACGCCCAGGAGCAGGCCGACGCCACCATCCCGGCCGTCGAGGCCTTCGCCGCCGCGATCAAGGGCGGCGACCTGGAGAAGGCCAAGTCGCTGTACGCGCCGTCGCGCACCGGCTGGGAGCGCACCGAGCCGGTCGCCGAGAGCTTCGGTGACGTCGACCCCAAGACCGACACCCGCGAGGACAAGCTGGAGCAGGGCCAGGCCTGGACCGGCTGGCACCGGCTGGAGAAGGCCCTCTGGGCCGACGCGAAGATCGGCGACGAGGAGAAGACCCTCGCCGACCAGCTGGTCACCGACCTCAAGGACTGGCAGAAGAAGATCCCCGAGGCGGAGATCACCGCGACCAGCATGGCCAACGGCGCCAAGGAACTGCTCGACGAGGTCGCCACCAACAAGATCACCGGCGAGGAGGACCGCTACAGCCACACCGACCTGGCGGACTTCCAGGCCAACGTCGAGGGCGCGCAGAAGGCCTACGAGCTGCTGAAGCCGGTCGCCGCCGAGAAGCAGCCGGAGCTGGCCAAGACCCTCGACTCCGAGTTCGCCGCGATCAACACCCTGCTGGCCAAGTACAAGCAGGCCGACGGCACCTTCACGCCGTACGACAAGGTCACCGAGACCGAGCGCAAGGCCTTCTCCGACGCGGTCAACTCGCTGGGCGAGCCGCTGTCGAAGCTGGCCGCGGCCGTCGTCGTCAAGTAACCGTCAGCAGTCAGCAGTTCCAGTAGTTCAGCAAGAGTGAGAAGGGCCGGCCCGCCGATGGACGCCGAGAACGAGCAGCAGCAGCACGGCACTCCGGCCGCTGCCGCCACTGCCACCGCCACCCCGGGCGCGGTCAGCCGCCGCGCCGTCATCGGCTGGGCCGGCGCGGGCGTCGCGCTCGGCGCCGCCGCCGTCGGTTCGGTCGCCGCGGCGGGCCGGCAGGACGACGACCCCGCCCCGGCGGCCAGGGCAGCGACCGCCGGGGAGGTGCCCTTCTACGGCGAGCACCAGTCGGGCATCGCCACCCCCGTCCAGGACCGGCTGCACTTCGCGGCCTTCGACGTCTCCGAGAAGGCCACCCGGGAATCCCTGGTCAAGCTGCTCAAGGAGTGGACCAAGGCGGCCGCCGCGATGACCGGCGGCCGAGAGGTGGGCACCGGCGCCGTCCCCGGCTCGGCGGAGGCGCCGCCGGACGACACCGGCGAGGCCCTCGGCCTGCCCGCCTCCCGGCTCACCCTCACCATCGGCTTCGGGCCCAGCCTGTTCGAGAAGGACGGTGTGGACCGCTTCGGCCTCAAGGCCCAGCGCCCCGACGCCCTGATCGAACTGCCCAACTTCAAGGGCGACAAGCTCGACCCGCTGCGCAGCGGCGGCGACCTCTGCGTCCAGGCCTGTGCCGACGACCCGCAGGTCGCCGTGCACGCGATCCGCAACCTGGCCCGGATCGGCATGGGCACCGTCAACATCCGCTGGTCCCAGCTCGGCTTCGGCAAGACCTCCTCGACCACCCCGGACGAACAGACCCCGCGCAACCTGATGGGGTTCAAGGACGGCACCCACAACATCGCCGGCAGCGACGGCGCCAACCTCGCCGAACACGTCTGGGCAGCCCCCGGCGACGGCCCGGAGTGGATGACCGGCGGCTCCTACCTGGTCGCCCGGCGGATCCGGATGCACATCGAGACCTGGGACCGCGCCCCGCTCAAGGACCAGGAGGACACCTTCGGCCGCACCAAGGGCGAGGGCGCCCCGTACGGCAAGGCCAAGGAGCACGACGCCCCCGATCTCAAGGCGATGCCCGCGACCTCGCACGTCGCCCTGGCCCACCCGGACGCCAACAACGGCCTGATGATCCTGCGCCGCGGCTTCTCCTTCACCGACGGCACCGACGGCCTCGGCCGCCTGGACGCCGGACTGTTCTTCCTCGCCTACCAGCGCGACACCCGCAAGGCCTTCGTGCCGCTCCAGCAGCGGCTCGCGGCCTCGGACAAGCTCAACGAGTACATCCAGCACGTCGGCTCCGCCCACTTCGCCTGCCCGGCGGGTGTCCGAAAGCCGGGGGAGTGGTGGGGCCAGTCCCTGTTCGGCTGATCCTTCCCACCCCCACCACCCCGAGGAGTCAGCCGTGTTCGGCAACTACCTGATCGGCCTGCGCGAAGGCCTCGAGGCCAGCCTGGTCGTCTGCATCCTGATCGCCTACCTGGTCAAGACCGACCGCCGGGACAAGCTGCCGCCGGTGTGGATCGGCGTCGGCGCGGCCGTGGTGCTCTCCATGGTCTTCGGCGCCGTCCTGCAGTTCGGTTCCTCGCAGCTCACCTTCGAGGCCCAGGAGGCGCTCGGCGGCTCGCTGTCGATCATCTCGGTCGGGCTGGTGACCTGGATGGTGTTCTGGATGCGGCGCACCGCCCGGCACCTCAAGACCGAGCTGCACGGCAAGCTGGACGCGGCGATCGCGATGGGCACCACCGCGCTGGTGGTCACCTCCTTCCTGGCGGTCGGCCGCGAGGGCCTGGAGACCGCGCTGTTCATCTGGTCGGCGGTGCAGGCCACCGACGACGGCTGGAACCCGCTGATCGGCGCCGCACTCGGCCTGCTCACCTCGGTGGTGCTCGGCTGGCTGTTCTACCGCGGCGCGCTGAAGATCAACCTGGCCAGGTTCTTCACCTGGACCGGCGCGATGCTGGTCGTGGTCGCGGCGGGCGTGCTCGCCTACGGCGTCCACGACCTCCAGGAGGCCGGCTGGCTGCCCGGCCTGCACGCCACGGCCTTCGACATCTCCAGCACCATCCCCAAGGACAGCTGGTACGGCACCCTGCTGAAGGGCGTGTTCAACTTCCAGCCGGACCCGACCGTGCTGCAGCTGGTGGTCTGGCTGGCCTACCTCGTTCCCACCCTGGCCGTCTTCTTCAACCTGTTCGGGAACAGGGCGAAGCCCGTCGCCGCCAAGCCGGCCGCCTGACCCGGCAGTTCACCCCGCACACCGCACCGCACCTGACTGCACCGCACTGCGCCGCACCGCCCCGCCCGGCACCCGCCGGGCGGGGCGGTGTCGTCTGTGCGGCCTTCGCTACGGCGATGGAGCAACCCACCGTCCAGGGTGTGCTGTTCACCACCGACGCGCCGGAGCCCCGGACGGTTGGGACCGTCCGGGGCTCCGTGGGTGAGGCGGGGGCTACTGGCTCTTGATGGAGTCCAGGATGTCCAGCTTCGCCGCCCGGTGGGCCGGCCAGAGGGCTGCCAGCAGGCCGATCGCGGCGGCCGCGAGCAGGTAGCAGGCGACCTGGAGCGGCGGCACCACGGTGGTGATGTCCTTGAAGCTGTCCGCGACCGTGCGGACGCCCGCCCAGGCGACCAGGATGCCGAGGCCGACCCCGACCAGCCCGCCGAACAGCGCGATCAGCAGCGACTCGAGCCGGACCATCCGGCGGATGCCGAGCCGGTCCAGGCCGATCGCCCGCAGCATGCCGATCTCCCGGCGCCGCTCGAACACCGACATGGCCATGGTGTTGACCACACCGAGCACCGCGATCACCACGGACATGCCGAGCAGCCCGTACATCATGTTCAGCATGTCGGTGACGGACCGGCGGCTCTCCGCCTTGATGTCCTTGTCGCCCTTGACCGAGATCAGCGGGTTGCCGCCGGTGGCGTCGCGCAGCGCCTGCTTGAGCTCCTCGGTCGGGCCGTTCACGCCCTTGACCATGATCTTGTTCAGGCCGGACCCGGGCTTCGCGTGCGGGCCGACCACGGCCTCCGGGGCGACCACGCCGGCCAGCGCGGTGTCGGCCTCCATGATGCCGCCGACGGTGAGGGAGCCCTTGGTGCCGTCCGGGTAGGTGACGGCGAGGACGCTGCCGACCTGGTACCCGGCGTGCTCGCTCCGGGCGGAACTCACCAGCAGCTTGCCCTGCTTGAGGGCGTCCGCCGAGCCCTCCTTGACCTTGACGGTGGCCAGCTGGCCGATGGCTGCCGCGTCCACCGCGACCAGGTACTCGTCGTCCTCGCCCTGGCCGACGGTGACCGGGACGCTGCGTTCGCCGCTGACCGCGCTGACCCCGGGCGCCTTGGCGATCTGGCCGGCGAGTTCGGGGGAGAGCATCGAGAAGTTCTGCATGGCGACCGTGTAGTCGGCCTTGAGGTCGGTCGCGGCGGCCTTGTCCACGGCCTGGTTCACCGACGCGCCCATGACGGTCAAGGAGGTGATCAGGGTGACGCCGATGGTGAGCGCGGAGGCGGTGGCGGCGGTGCGGCGCGGGTTGCGGACCGCGTTCTCCTGGGCCAGCTTGCCCGGGGTGCCGTACACGGCGCGCAGCACCGGGGCGAGCAGCGAGATCAGCGGCCGGGACAGCAGCGGAGTCAGCACGAACACGCCGATCAGCAGCGCGCCCGCACCGAGGCCGACCAGCTTGACCTCCTTGCCGGACGCGCCGGCGGCCAGGGCGCCCGCGCCGGCCAGCGTGAACAGCAGGCCGATGGTGTTGCGGACCACCAGGCTCTTCTGGGTGGCGGGCTGCTCGGTGGCGCTCATCGCCGCCACCGGCGCGATCCGGGAGGCCCGGCGGGCGGGCAGCCAGGCGGCGACCAGGGTCACCAGCACGCCGACCGCGATCGCGACGAGGACGGTGGCGGGGGCGACGACCAGCGGGCCGTCCGGCAGGTTGGCGTCCATCGGGCCGTTGACCAGGGCCTTGAGTCCGACGGCGATCCCGACGCCGGCCAGCAGGCCGGCGACCGAGGCGGTCAGGCCGACCAGCACGGCCTCGACCTTCACCGAGCGGGTGATCTGCCGGCGGGTGGCGCCGACGGCGCGCAGCAGGGCCAGTTCCTTGGTGCGCTGGGCGACCAGCATGGTGAAGGTGTTGGCGATGATGAAGATCCCGACGAACAGCGCGATGCCCGCGAAGCCCATCAGGAAGGTGTTCAGGATCTTGGTGCCCCGGGCGATCATCTCGTCCTGCTTGGCGGCGAGTTCGCGGCCGGTCCGGGCGTCGATGTTGTCGCCCTGGGGGACGGTCTGCTTGACGGCCGCCAGCAGCGCGGTGTCGTCGGTGCCCGGCTTCGCCTTGACGTCCAGTTCGGCGTAGCGGCCGGGGCTCAGGTAGAGCTGCTGGGCGGTGGCGGTGTCGAAGGCGGCGAGCGAGCCGCCGGACATCACCCGGGGGTCGTTGGTGTGCAGGGTGCCGGTGAGCTTGAGCTCCATCACCGGGCCGTTGACCGCGACCCGGACGGTGTCGCCGGGCTTGAAGCCGCCCTTCCCGGCGGTCCGGGTGTCCAGCGCGATCTCGCCGGCCTCCTTGGGGCCGCGGCCCTCGACCAGCGGGTAGCGCGGGTCGGTGCCGTCGGCGCCCGGCACGTAGTTGGTGCCGGTGGTGGAGAAGCCGTTGCCGATCAGCGCGCCCTTCTTGTCGGCGATGCCGGCGAAGCCGCTGACCACGCCGCGCGCGTCGGCGACGCCGGGCAGCGCGGCGAGCTTCTTGCGGGTGTCCTCGGTGAGGGTCGGGGCGTTGGCGGTGTCGCCGTTGCCGCCGTGGTCGTAGCCGCGGCTGACGGCCGAGCCGTCGCTGACCGTGACGGCGATGTCGGCGTAGCTCTTGGAGTTCTGGCTCCGGAGGGCCTTGCCCATGGTGTCGGTGAAGACGAGGGTGCCGGCCACGAAGGCGGTGCCGAGCATGACGGCCAGCATCGTCATCAGCAGTCGGCCCTTGTGGGCCAGTACGTTGCGCAAAGCGGTGCGGAACATGGGGGAGCGTCAGTCCTGGGGGTACTCGGAGGGAGGTGGCGGCGGGGGTTCGAACGGGCTCAGCTGGTGCGGCCCTTGGTGTCGAAGCGGCGCATGCGGTCCAGGACGGTGTCGGCGGTGGGGCCGTGGAGTTCGTCGACGATCCTGCCGTCGGCGAGGAAGACGACGCGGTCGGCGTAGGAGGCGGCGACGGGGTCGTGGGTGACCATGACGACGGTCTGGCCGAGTTCGCGCACGGAG
>NZ_JBEOSP010000069.1:0-31600 GCF_040303105.1 Kitasatospora sp. NPDC096128
CGGATCGGCCGGCTGTACGAGCTGTACGGGCTGTCCGACCGCGGTCGGGACCATCGGCGTTCCTCCGGAGTCCAGGGGCGCCGGGGCGCCCCTGGGTTCAAGCGCCCCGGACGGTGAACGGGTCGGCCGCGCGCCGGTCCCCGGTCAGCCGGACGTCCAGCTCGCACACGCCGGCCGCGGCCAGCTCGCGCAGCTCGGGCGAACTCCCCAGGACGACCTCCCGCACCCGCGCACGCAACTCCTCGGCCTGGCGCGGGAACAGGTGCGGGGCGAACGCGGTGACGGCCGTCAGCTCCAGCCGGGCCGGCGCTCCGGGCGTCGCCGGGTGGAACTCCGCCTTGGCCCGCGGGGCCGAACCGGGCAGCACGTCGTAGGGGGCGATGGTGGCGTGCATCGGCCCGCGCTGCAGTTCCGGCAGCGACTCCAGCGCCCCGCGCAGGGCGATCGGGCGGAAGACCGGCACCTGGCGGCCGGCGTGCTCGACCAGCGGGATGTGCGCGCGCCGCCCGACCAGCGCGACGGACACCTCGCCGGGCTCGCACGGGCTCTCGAAGACCTCGACCAGGTCACCGGTGTCGTACCGGATGAAGGGCTGGTACTGGGAGAACGGGAACAGCTCGGTGAGCACCAGCCGCCCCACGCCGGAGGTCAGCGACTGCTCGCCGTCCAGCGAGAGCACCTGCGGCACGACATGGACGTCGAAGTGGAAGAGGCCGCAGCGCTCGCAGCGGGTGGCTCCGCCCACCACCTCGGAGAGGCTGTAGCGGTGCACGATCCGCGCGTCGGGGAAGCAGGCGGCCAGGAAGTCGCGGTGCCCGTCGGTCAGGTAGTCGGCCAGCGCGGTGACGGTGCGCGGGCGCAGCTGATCCAGCAGTCCGGCTTCCTGGACCGCGTGCGCCAGCACGACCAGGTCGTCCGGGGTGCCGCTGAGCTGGATCAGCGGGTCGGTGAGGTCCGGGAAGAGCTGGGGGCGGCGCAGCAGGCCGAGCGCCTTGACCAGATCGCGCTCCGACAGCAGGCCGAGCGTGACGCTGCGCTCCACCGCCAGCGCGCCGATCGAGTTGCCGTGATGGCGCTTGGAGATGGTGGACAGGTGCACGATGGGCCGCGCCTCGTCCATCCGCTCGCGGGCCCGGGCGTTGAGGCTCGACAGCAGCGCGCTGAGCTCCTGGACCTCCTCGGCGCTGCGGTAGCGGGTGAACGGATGGCCGGTGGTGCCGCTGCTGTGCATCAGGACGGAGGGCGTGCGGTCCGGGTGCCCGACCACCGCCATGCCGCCGGCCGGCTCGTACTTCCCGACGACGGGCAGCGCGGTCAGGTCGGCCACCGTGCCGACGGCCGTCGCCCCCGGGCGGTCGGCCCACAGTTCGCGGTAGTACGGAATCGCACGGGCGTGCTCGATCGTGCCCGGCACCAGCTTGTTGCGTATGCGGGTCTTGGGGCCCGGCACGGCTTCGGTTATCGACATGCCGCAATGTTGACAGTGCTCATAAAAGGAGTCAATATGAGTCACTATCATCAGTCATAAACTTTCTCGCATGCTGAAGGCCGAAGGCCGGACGCTGATTGGGGGCCCAGTGGCGACCTCGACCCCGAACGGGCTGGCCGAGCTGATCGACGACGCGCAGCCCTTCCTCCGGGACCACTGGCGCCGCCGGCCCGTCGTCCTGCGCTCCGCCGACCTCCCCACCGGATCGCTCACCCTGGACGAGGCGGACGCCGCACTCGGCACGGGCGCACTGCACTCCCCCTACGTGGAGATGGTCCGCACCGACCGGATCATCCCGCGCGAGGCCTACTGCACCAGCCGCACCGTCAACCGGGTCGACCACCCCGGCTACGCCGACGCCGCCCGGATCCGCGCGCTGCTGCACGCCGGCACCACCCTGGTGCTGCGCTGCGTCGAGCAGTGGCACCCCGGTACCGCCGAGTTCACCCGACGGCTGGGCCGGGACCTGGGCCGCAAGGTGGAGGCGTTCTTCTTCGTCACCCCACCCGGCGCCCAGGGCCTGCGCCTGCACCGGGACGACGCGGACGTCTTCGTGGTCCAGCTGAACGGCAGCAAGCAGTGGTACGTCCACCAGGGGCCCGACAGCCCGCAGTGGCGCCCGGGCCCGGCCTCCGACGACGAACCTCCGGTGGTCTCACCGCTGTTGCGGACCGGCGAGGTGCTCTACATCCCGCGCGGCTTCGCGCACTACGCCACCGGCGACAGCGGACTCTCGGTCCACCTGTCGCTCACCGTCCGGGACATCGCCACCGCCGACCTCCAACGGGCTGCCCAGCAGCTGCTGTTCGAGGCCGCACCCGCCAACCGGCGACCGCTGGACGACGACTCCATGCTCGCCGACGCCCGCGCCCTGCTGGAGCAACTCACCAGCCGGCTTCCCGCGTTGACCCCCGAGCAACTGCTCACCGCCGCCCGCGCCGCACAGTGCGCCGAGGCCCTGCCGCAGCTCTCCCCCGGCCTGACCGAGCTCGCCGCCTCCCTCGGAGCGCCCCCGAGCTAGGGCCTGCCCCATGGATCCCCGCCGGGCGGCGGCGCCACCGCGCGCCCGGCCCGCGGTGCCCGACCCGGGCCTCCCAAAACGGGCCGAGTCGGGCACCGCCCCGCCACTGGAATAGAATCACCCCCCGATACCCTGCAGCTTCACCGAGAGGACGGTCTCCGGTCCCATGCGCTGGTCCCAGCTGTACGTTCCCACCCTCCGCGAGGACCCGGCGGATGCGGATGCGGTGAGCCACCGCCTGCTGGTGAGGGGAGGGTTCGTCCGGCAGCTCATGGCCGGCCACTACTCCCTGCTGCCGCTGGCCGTGCGCGTCCGCGCCAAGATCGTGGACATCATCCGCGAGGAGATGACCGCGATCGGCGCCCAGGAGTTCATCCTGCCCGCCATGCACCCGGCGGAGATCTGGCAGCGCAGCGGCCGCTGGGAGGTGATGGGCGAGGAGATGTTCCGACTCAAGGACCGCAAGGGCGCGGACATGGCGCTCGGCATGACCCACGAGGAGATCTTCACCGTCCTGTCCCAGGAGCTGAAGTCGTACCGGGACCTCCCGCAGATCTGGTACCAGTTCCAGACCAAGTTCCGGGACGAGGCCCGCCCCAAGAGCGGCCTGCTGCGGGTGCGCGAGTTCACCATGAAGGACTCGTACAGCTTCGACGTCGAGGCCGACGGCCTCGACCGCTCCTTCGACCTCCACAAGGCCGCCTACGAGCGGATCTTCGCCCGCCTGGGCCTGCCCGCGATCCCGGTGCAGGCGTCCAGCGGCAGCATGGGCGGCAGCGCCTCGGTGGAGTTCATGAGCCCGTCGGAGGCCGGCGAGGACCTGGTGGTCCGCTGCCCCGGCTGCGACTACGCCGCCAACACCGAGAAGGCCACCTCCGTCCTGCCCGCCGTCGCGGACGCCCCCGGCCCGGACGCCCCGGAGCGGTTCGACACCCCCGAGGCCCGCACGATCGAGGAGCTGGCCCGCCGGCACGACGTGCCCGCGGAGCGGCAGGTCAAGACGCTGGTCTACGTGGTCGACGACCAGCTGACCCTCGTCCTGCTCCGCGGCGACCACAGCCTGGTCGAGCAGAAGCTCATCGACACCCTGGCCGCCACCGCCGTCCGCCCGGCGACCGCGGAGGAGATCCAGGCGGCGCTCGGCGCCTCCCCCGGCAGCCTGGGCGCCGTCGGCATCCCCGCCGACCTGCCCGTCCTCGCGGACGAGGCCCTGCGCGGCCGCACCGACATGACCACCGGCGCCAACACCGACGGCGTCCACCTGCGCGGCGTGTCCGTCGAGCGGGACATCGCGGTGGAGCGCTGGGCGGACCTGCGCGAGGTGTCCGCCGGCGAGCCCTGCCCCCAGTGCGGCACCCCGCTGGCGGTCGTGGTCACCATCGAGGTGGGCCACATCTTCAAGCTCGGCCGCAAGTACACCGAGAAGCTCGGCGTCACCGTGCTCGGCCGGGACGGCAAGCAGGCCGTCCCGATCATGGGCAGCTACGGCATCGGCGTGGAGCGGGCACTGGCCTCCATCGTGGAGACCCACCACGACGACAAGGGCATCGTCTGGCCGGTCGCGGTCGCCCCCTTCGAGGTGGCCGTCGTCGTCCTCGGGACGAAGGACCAGCAGGTCAACGAGGCCGCCGAGACGCTCTACCGGCAGTTGCAGGGCGAGCGGGTCGACGTCCTCCTGGACGACCGGGACGAGCGGCCCGGCGTCAAGTTCCGCGACGTCGAGCTGATCGGCGTCCCGTACCGGGTCACGGTCGGCGCCCGCGGGCTGGCCGAGGGCACGGTCGAGGTCACCACCCGGGCCACCGGCGAGACCCAGTCCGTCGCGGTGTCCGAGGTCGTGGAGCACCTCCGCAAGCTGCTGACCGCCGCCGTCTGACACACCGGATCCTCAGCCGGTCGTCCGGCCGAACGCCTCCGCGAGGGGTGCTCGGCCGGACGACACGGCGGATCCCCCGACGCTGCGCGCCTGGGCCACCTGCCGGCCCACGGCGCGCAGCGTCGTTTCCGGGTACCGCCGGAGCCCCGGGAGCGACGGTCGTCGCGGTGCCACGGCCCGCCCCGAGCCCGCCCCCGGGCCCCGCGCGCGGGGTCGCGACGCGGAGCCTGGCACTGCCAGTGGTAGGCAGGGCGAGGGTAGGCACAGCCGGGTTCTGGCTGATCAACCGCGGTCGCACCAGGCTGGAGGCATGACAACCGATACCGCCGCCGTCGCCGCCACGGCCCCGGCCGGCTCCGTGCGCATGACCGGCCGCCAGCTGACCGTCCTGGTGGTCCTGCTCGCCTCCCAGTTCATGATGGCGGCCGACTTCTCGATCCTGAACGTGACGCTGCCCCGGGTCGGGGTGGACCTCGGGTTCACGGCCGGGAACCTGCAGTGGATCACCACGATGTTCGCGCTCTGCGCGGCCGGCTGCACCCTGGTCTTCGGCCGGGTCGGCGACTACCTCGGCCGGCGCCGGATCTTCGTCGCCGGCATGGTGGTGCTCGCGGCCGCCTCGCTGATCGGCGGCATCGCCACCTCCCCGGCGCTGCTGCTGGTGGCCCGCACCCTCCAGGGCCTGGCCACCGCGGCCATCACCCCGGCCGCGATGGCGCTGCTGACCACCTCCTTCACCGACCCCGCGCTGCGCACCAAGGCACTCGGGCTGAACGGCGTCATGATGAGCTCGGGCTTCACGGTCGGCTCGATCCTCGGCGGCGTCCTCACCGAACTGCTCTCCTGGCGCTGGGCGTTCTTCATCAACATCCCGGTCGCCGTGGCCGCCGTGATCGTGGTCCCGATCGTGGTCCAGGAGAGCCGCGCCGAGACCCGCGGCCGGCTGGACCTGCCGGGCGCCCTGCTGATCACCGCCGGCCTGTTCGCCGGCATCTACGGCATCACCCGGGCCGCCGAGTCCGGCCTGGACGCCGTCGCCATCGGCACCCTGCTGGCCGCCGCCGTGCTGCTCGCCGTGTTCTGGGTGGTCGAGGGCCGCACCGAGGGCGCCCTGGTGCCGGTGCGCATCCTGCGCCTGCCGGACATCGCCCTGAGCAACCTCGGCGCGCTGTTCATCTTCGGCGGCGAGACCGCGATGATCTTCTTCACCGGCCTGTACGTGCAGAACGTGCTGGACTACTCCTCGCTGGCCGCCGGACTGGCCCTGCTCGGGGTCGGCGCCGGCCAGATCCTCGGCGGCACCATCGGCCCGAAGATCGTCGGCAAGGTCTCCCCGCGCGTCCTGCTCGGCACCGCGCTCGCGGGCCAGGGCCTGTTCATGCTGCCCATGGTGTGGATGACGGACGAGTCGATCTGGCTCGTCCCCGTGGTCGTCGCGCAGTTCGTCAACGGCGTCTTCTCGATGCTGGCGATGCTCTCCTTCATGGTGATCGCCACCTCGGCCGTCGACTCCTCGATGCAGGGCATGGCCACCGGCATGGCCACCCAGGCGCAGCAGGTCGGCATCGCCGTCGGCATCCCGCTGCTGAGCGCGGTGTTCGCCGCGAGCATCGGCGACGGGGGCGGCGCGGCCGACGAACTGTCGGGCATCCACCTCGCGCTGGCCGTCGACGCCGGCCTGCTCATCGTGGCCGGCCTGCTCCTGTGGGCGGCGCTGCGCCGGCGCACCGCGGTGGCCACCGGCTGATGTGGCCCGAAGACCGTCCGACCCCTGTTCGGCCCCCGTGTGACACTAGGAGCGTGGAAAAACCAGTGAACACCGACCTGGGCAGCTACCTCAAGCGGATGCGTGAGCGGGTCCAACCGGAGGAGATCGGGCTGGCGGTGCGCGGTGCGCGCCGGGTGCCCGGCCTGCGGCGGGAGGAGGTGGCGGCGCTCGCCGGGGTGAGCCCCACGTACTACACCCGGCTGGAGCAGTCCCAGACCGCGCACGCCTCGCCGGCCATCCTGGTCGCGATCGCGCGCGCCCTGGACCTCAGCCCGGACGAGGAGGACTACCTGCTGAAGGTGGGCACCCCGGTGACCGAGCGGGAGCTGCCGGCCCGCCAGGTCGACCAGATCAGCCCGTACACCCGGATGCTGGTCGACTCGCTCGGGAACGCGGCGGTGGCGGTGCTCAACTACCGCTGTGACATCCTCGGTTGGAACTCGCTCTACCACCGGTTGTTCGCACCGCACCTGGACTACGACGCACCGAAGAACGCGACGGTCCGGCCGAACGTCATCCGGCTGAACTTCCTGGACGACAACGTCCGCGGGCTGTACGTGGACTGGCCCCTGGAGGCCCGGTCGAACGTCTCGTACCTCCGGTTCATCGCCGGGAACCACCGGCACGACCCGCAGTTGGCCGAGCTGATCGGCGAACTGAGCATCGGGAGCGAGGAGTTCTCCAAGCTCTGGATCAGCCACCGGGTCGCGAACTGCACCGTCGGGACGAAGACCTTCGACCACCCGAGCGTCGGGGAGTTCGAGTTGATGTACCAGTCGGCCGACCTGGGCGACGGGAACATCCTGAAGTTCTACCACGCCGAGCCGGACAGCCCGCACGACGCGGCGCTGCGCCTGCTCGCGGTGGACCTCGACCCGGCCCGCCGGTTCTGACCGGCCCCGACACGCAGGAGCCGCCCGGCAGCGAGGAGTTCGCTGCCGGGCGGCTTCGGCTGTGACGTCAGACCACCTGGAGCGCCGTCACACCCCAGGTGAACCCGGAGCCCGCGGTGGCGAGCAGCACGAGGTCCCCCGACGCCAGCCGGCCCGCCCGCTCCAGGTCCTCCAGGGCGAGCAGCGGGTCGGCACCGCCGAGGTGGCCCTCGGCCTCGTAGTTGAAGACGCTGCGCTCGTACGGCAGCCCGAGGGTGTCCAGGAGCTTCTCCTGGGTGTTCCGGTTGCCGTGGGTGACCAGCAGGTAGGCCACGTCCTCCAGGCCCCGGCCGACGGCGGTGAGCACCTGCCCGGTCAGGGCGGTGAAGTTGGCGATGAACGCCTCGCCGAGGCCCTCGCCGCCCTCCCGGCGGAAGACCTTGACCTGGTTCTCCCGGACCTCGCCGTAGTAGAGGTCGACGTAGGCCGGGTCGGTGCGGTTGGCCGACGCCAGCACCTCGTAGCGCGGGTTCTCGGCGGAGACCAGGACGGCCGCGGCGCCGTCGGCGAAGTTGAAGAGCTCGACCAACCCGCCCGGGCGGTCGACCAGTTCGCTGAGCCGGTCGGCGACGACGACCAGCGCGTAGCGGCAGGCCCCGGACTTGACCTGCTCGTCGGCGATCCGGATCGCGGTCGGCGCGGCGTTGCAGAAGTTGGACACCTCGTAGCAGTGCGCCCGGAGGATGCCGAGCTCCTGGGCGATCTTCGCGGCCGGCGACCAGAACGGGGTCCCCCACTCGCTGGAGCCCGCGTAGATGACCAGGCCGATGTCATCGGGGGACACGCCGTTGCGGTCGAGGACCTTGGCGGCGGCGTCCCGGCCGAGGCTCCAGGAGCTCTCGCCGGGCCCGAGCGCCGAGAGCCGGCCCGCGGGCAGGATCTCGTTCACCTTCTCCGGGTCGCAGCCGGATTCGCGGGCGAGCTGCTCGGCGGTGACCTTGCCGCTGCCGGTGGTGAGGGCGAAGTCTGTGATGCCCATGGTGGTCTCCGATTCGGTGTCGTGCTGGGCGGGTTCGGGCATGGCGGTGCCCCGGGGCCCGGGCCGTTCGGGGTGCGGCCGGGCCCCGGGGGGGCTCTGGGGAGGCGGTCAGACGTACTCGACGACCGCGTGCGGGACGTACGGGGCTTCCAGCCGGGCGAGTTCGGCGGCGTCGAGCTCGAGGTCGAGCGCGGCGACCGCGTCCGGCAGGTGGTGCGGCGCGGTGGCGCCGATGACCGGGGCGGTGACGGCGGGCTGCCGCAGCAGCCAGGCCAGCGCGATCCGGGCCCGCGGGACCCCGCGTTCGGCGGCGATCTCCGCGACCGCCCGGGCGACGCGCCGGTCGGCCTCCTCGGTCGGCCCGTAGAACCGCCGCTGGATCGGGTCGCCGGCCGTCCGGGCGGACCTCGCATCCCAGTCCCGGGTCAGCAGGCCGCGGGCCAGCGGCGACCACGGGGTGACGCCGACGCCCTCCGCGAGGCAGTACGGGATCATCTCCCGCTCCTCCTCACGGTTGATCAGGTTGTAGTGGTTCTGCATGCTGACGAACCGCGTCCACCCGTGCAGGTCGGCGGTGTACTGCGCCTTGACGAACTGCCAGGTGTGCATGGACGACGCACCGAGGTAGCGGACCTTGCCCGCGGTGACGGCGTCGTGCAGGGCCGCCATGGTCTCCTCGATCGGCGTCCCGTAGTCCCAGCGGTGGATGATGTACAGGTCGATGTAGTCGGTGCCGAGCCGGCGCAGGCTCGCCTCCAGCTCGCGCATCACGGCGCCGCGGGACAGGCCGCCGGACAGCGGCCCCGGCCCCATCGCCTCGTACACCTTGGTGGCGATGACCACGTCCTCGCGCCGGGCCAGCTTCTTCAGGGCCCGTCCCAGGTACTCCTCGCTGGTGCCCAGCGAGTAGATGTTGGCCGTGTCGAAGAAGTTGACGCCGAGGTCGAGGGCCTGGGCGATGAACGGCAGGCTCTCCTCCTCCGGCAGCGACCAGGGGTGGGTGCCCCGGCCGGGCTCGCCGTAGCTCATGCATCCGAGCGCCAACCGGGACACCTTGAGGCCGGACGAGCCCAGCCGTGCGTACTTCACGTCGGTTCCCCTCGGTCGATGCGGCCGGTCATTCGACCTCGGTCAGCCGGCCCCAGGAGGCGATGTCCTGGTCGAGCGGGATCTCCAGGCTGGCCAGGAACATCGCGGTCATCGCGCTGTGGCCGGCCAGGTGGGTCACCTCGGCGACCTCGTTCTGCGAGTAGTGCTCGCGCAGGCCCCAGAACGCGTCGTGGCCGGCCTTGTGCTCCAGCATGCAGTCGTCGACGTAGCGGACCAGGGCGGCGCGGGACGGCGGCATCTCCTCGAACCGGCCCTCCTCGATGGCCTCGATCTCGGCGTCGGTGAGACCGGCCTTGACGGCCAGGGGGTAGTGCAGCAGGCGCTCGAACTCGCTGTCGCGCAGCTTCGCCACCCGCAGCACGATGACCTCGCGGTCCAGCAGGCTCAGCAGGCCGACGGTGAACGAGCCGCCCAGGGCGAGGTGCGGGCCGGCGGAGCCCTTGGTGAGCAGCAGGGCCCGGGTCAGGTTGGACTGGAACTTCTCGTACACCTCGCGCTGCGCGGGGGTCATGTCGGCGACGTCGGTGAGGGTCACGCGATCGGTCATCTCGGTTCTCTTCTCTAGGGGTTGTTCGGTCGGTTCGGAAGGTTCGGAAGGTTCGGACCGTGCAGGCGGTTCAGGCGGTTCAGGCGGTGGCCAACTCCCGGGCCCGGCTCGGCTCGTGGCGTTCGTCCAGCGCCCGCTCGACGGCCCGGACGGCGGCCTCGGGCTCGCGGTCGTCGAGCTCGACGACGGTGTCCAGGTGGCCGTCGGGGCGGACCACCAGGGCGCACGCCGCCGCGCCCAGCTTGGCCGGCAGCGGGCCCGGCGGGCGGCCGCCGAGGTCGGTGACCCGGGCACGCCCGACGGCCTCGCCCAGCCGCCCGACCAGCCGGACCCACCGCTCGTACCGGTACTCCAGGCCGGGCCAGAGCAGGACGGTGTAGCGGTCGACGGCGAGCACCGGCGCGGCGGCGGAGGCCCGCCAGCCGAGCGGCAGCCGCTCGCCCGGGACGAGGCCGCGTCGCTTGGGTCGCGGGCCGTAGTGGGTGTCGATCTGGGCGAGCTTCGGTGCCAGGACGCGTTCCAGCAGGTTGGTGGCCGAGCCGAACCGGTAGGCGAGGTCCCGGCCGATGACCTGGTGCGGCTTGCTGTACAGGCCGATCCGGGCCAGCCGGGTGGAGAGCCCGGCCACGGCCTCGACGGCGGGTCGGCGCTCCTGGTCGTAGCTGGCCAGCAGTCCGGGCCGGTAGTCGCCGCGCAGCACGCCCGCGAGCTTCCAGCCGAGGTTGACGGCGTCCTGGATGCCGGTGTTGACGCCCTGCGCGCCGGAGGGGCTCATGGCGTGGGCGGCGTCCCCGACCAGGAAGACCCGGCCGCGCTGGTAGGTTCCGGCCGACCGGACGTGCGCGGTGAACACCCCGCTGAACTTCATCTCCCCGAGCCGCCGTTCACCGGGGACCCGCTCGGACAGCAGCCGTTCGAAGAACGCCCGGTCCGGTTCCCCCTGGTAGCCGTCCGGCACGCTGGCGCCCACCCGGAAGATCCCGCCGCCGAGCGGGGCGAGCACCATGTTGCCGGTGCGGGTGAGGTAGTAGGCGGCCTCGCTGCTGGTGGTCTCGCCGACCAGCTCGGCGTCGGTGATGGCGAGCCGGGTGCGCAGCGTGCGGCCGGCGAACTCGAAGCCGAACGCCGGTCGGACGGTGCTGTTGTAGCCGTCCGCCCCGACCACGTAGTCGTATGTGTGGGCGCTCGACGTGCCGTCGGGAGCGCGCAGGACACAGCGGACGGCGTCGGCGGTCTGGGTGCCCTCGACGAAGGCGTGGTCGTAGCGGATCGTGCCGCCGAGGGATTCGAGGTGCTCCTCCAGCACGGCCTCGGTGCGCCACTGCGGGATGGTGATGGCGAACGGGTAGCCGACGCCGCGCAACCGGTCGAAGCGGACCAGCCCGACCATCTTCTTCTCGGAGTAGTAGTTCATCTGGTCGAAGTAGTGGCCGGCCGCGACCAGCTTCTCCCCCACGCCGACCCGGTCGAGCAGCTCCAGGATCCTCGGCCACAGGATGGTGGCGCGCGAATGCGGGCTCTCCCGGCGGGCGTTGGAGATCACCTCGACCTCGACGCCCTGGCGCAGCAGCTCGCAGGCGAGCACCATGCCGACCGGCCCAGCGCCCACCACGAGGACGCGCGGACGTCCGTGCTCCTCGGCCATCGCTCAGCCGCCGATCTCGACCAGACGGTGCACCCGGGCCGGGTCGGTGAAGGCCCCGTCGACCTTGCCGAGGAAGGCCCGGGTGTACTCCTCCTTCATGTGCAGGTCGATGGCCGCCTGGTCGGCCCACTCCTCGACCAGGACGACCGTGTGTTCCTCCTCCTGCGAGCGGAACACGTCGAAGCGCAGGGCGCCCTCCTCCCGGCGGGTGTGCTCGGCCAGCTCCTGGAAGGCGGCCAGGGTCGGCTCCAGCCGCTCGGGGACGAGGCCGAAGGTGACGACGATCTGGATGGTCATGCCGGGGGTCCTCATTCGTGTGTCGGGTGTGGTCCGTGGTGGTTCTTCGGTCCGGGTCAGCGGCGGGGCTGCGACAGCGCCCCGTCCTCGCACTCGTGCGGGGCGACGTCCCACCGCCAGCCGTCGATCCGCAGTCCGCCCTCCGGGGTGGGGACGGCGTCCAGTTCGACGGCGCGGCAGTTGCCCACCATCGCGCCGCGCGGGCAGCCGGGCAGGTCCCCGCGCAACAGGTTCAGGACGCCGCCGTGGGTGACCACCAGGACGGGTCCGTCGTGGTCGGCCGCCGCGAGCCGCCGCAGCGCGGCGACGAAGCGGCTGCGGGCCCGGGCCCCGGTCTCACCGCCGGGTGGGCGGTAGCGGGGGTCGGTGAGCAGCCTGTGCATGGACTCCGGGTGCTCGGCGGCGTAGCGGGCGCGGTCGAGGCCGTCGATCGTGCCCAGGTTCCGTTCGCGCAGTCCGTCGAGGACGGTCAGCGGGAGGCCGAGCCGTTCGGCGGCGGGCCGGGCGGTGTCCGCGGCCCGCGCGAGCGGGGAAGCGTGTACGGCGGCCCAGCGCCCCGGGGTGAGCCGTCCGGCCGTCTCCCGGGCCTGGCGCCGGCCTTCGGCGTTGAGCGGGGTGTCGGCCTGGGCCTGGAAGCGGTTGCGGGTGTTGAGGTCGGTCTCACCGTGGCGGAGCAGGACGAGGCGCACGGCGGTCGGCCTCAGGCCGCGGCGCCGAGCGAGCTGATCGTCTCGGCGGCCTCGCCGACGGTCTGATCGGCCGCCAGGACGC
Source organism: Kitasatospora sp. NPDC096128 (assembly GCF_040303105.1). NCBI lineage: Bacteria > Bacillati > Actinomycetota > Actinomycetes > Kitasatosporales > Streptomycetaceae > Kitasatospora > Kitasatospora sp. NPDC096128. The sequence continues at coordinate 12,436 of NZ_JBEOSP010000069.1, forward strand.
CCTCCTGGATGACGATGCCGAGGCGCTTCTCCAGGATCAGCGACATCTCCAGCAGGGTGAGCGAGTCGACGGCGAGCTCGTCGAAGGCGACCTCGGGGGTGACCTCCTCGGCGGGCACCTGGTACTTGGTGGTCAGGATCTCGATGATCATCTCGGTGACGGTCCCGGTCATTGGTGGTCTCCTCGTGCGTCGGGGCGGTGGCTGTGGCTGTGGCTGTGGCTGGACGGACGGACGGACGGCGGTCGGGCCGTGCTCAGCCCGGGGTGACGTCGGGCCAGATGAGGGTCGCGGACCCCCAGGTGGCGCCGCCGCCGAAGGCGGTCAGCAGGACCTTGTCGCCGGAGGTGAGCCGGCCGTCGGCGGCGCCGTCGGCGAGGGCGAGCGGGATCGAGGCGGCGGAGGTGTTGCCGACCCGGTCGATGTTGAGGACGGCCCGGTCGGCGGGGATGCCGAGCTGGTCGGCGACGGCGTGGACGATCCGGACGTTGGCCTGGTGGGCGACGATCCGGTCGACGTCGGCGACCTGCCAGCCGGTCCGTTCGAGGACGGCCTGCGAGGACTCGGTCATCCGGCGCACCGCGGTGAAGAACACCGACTTGCCGTCCATCCGGAAGTAGGCGTCCTCCGGGCGGGCGGGCCGCTCGCCGGTGCGCTCCTCGGTGCCGCCGCCGCGGACGGTGATCAGGTCGGCCAGGCTGCCGTCGCTGCCGAGCCGGATCTGCCGGACCGCGCCCGGCTCCTCCGGCCGCCCGGCGCGCAGCACCACGGCACCGGCGCCGTCGCCGAAGATGGCCCGGGTGGACCGGTCCGCCGGGTCGAGGATGGTGCTGAAGGCCTCGGCGCCGATGACCAGCACGCTGTCGGCGTGCCCGGCCACGACGGCGGCCGCACCGGTCTGGAGGGCGTAGAGGAAGCCGGAGCAGACGGCGGCGACGTCGAAGGCCGGCACGCCGACCAGGCCGATCCGGGTGGCGACCGAGGGCGCGGTGGCGGGGCAGAGCCGGTCCGGGGTCGTGGTGGCGAGCACCACCAGGTCGACGGTGGTCGCTCCGGCGCTCTTGAGGGCGCGCTGTCCGGCCTCGACGGCGAGGTCGCCGGTGGTCATGCCGGGGTCGACGACGTGGCGCTGGGCGATGCCGGTCCTGGTCCGGATCCACTCGTCCGAGGTGTCCAGGAGCCGCGCGAGTTCGTCGTTGGTGACCACCCGCGGGGGCACCGTGGCGCCGACGCCGGCCAGGACGGCCGCGCGGGTCATCGCGCCACCGCCGCGGGGGCGGTCAGCGGGTGGCCGGCGGGCAGCCGGTGGGTGACGGCGGAGCGCACGTCGAGACCGGCCAGGTCGGCGACGACGTTCATGGTGCGCCAGGTGTCGCCGTTCAGCCGCAGCAGGTCGAGCTCGGTGAGGGCGGTGCCGACGGGGACCGTGCCGTCGTACGGACGCTGCGGGCCGGCCGCGGTCAGCACGGTCTGGCGCATCCAGAGGGTGTCGCTGTCCTGGCGGCGGACGCCGTCCATCTCGTAGAGCATCACCTGGGCCAGCTGGAGCGCGGTCACGAAGGCGTCGACCATGGTGACCGACGGGCCGTAGGCGGACTCCAGGCCGCGCGGGGCGGGGCTCGCCTGGCCCTCCTGCTCGATGCCGAGCCGGGCGGTGGCGCGCAGCGCCTCCTGGTCCACCGCGACGTCGCGGATCAGCTGACGGCGGGTGGTGAACCCGTGGTCGTAGTACCGGTCGGCGGCGGGCCCGAGGGCCTCGGCCGGGCTCGCGTACTGCCACTGGCCCTGGCGCGGACTGCCGCTCGGGTGGACGAGTTCGCAGCGGACCCGCATGGTGCCGATGCCGCAGTCGATCACCGAGACCGACCAGCCGGGGGCCCCGTCGAACGCCTCGACCCGGCGGCGGGTGGCGACCGCCTCCAGCTGGTCGAGGTCCTCCTGCGGGCGGCTGCCCGCGGTGATCCGGACCTGGCGCAGCCAGGCCTCGCGCAGGTCGTCGGTGCGCCGGTCGGTCAGGCAGAGCTCGGCGAGCTGGGCGGCGAGCACCAGCCCGTCGACGGTGCTGAAGTGGGGCCGGAGGTCGCCGACGGCCTTGCGCGACCAGTCGGCCGGGTAGCGGACCCGGACGAGCGCCCGGGCGCCGGCCACGCCGTCCGCGGTGCGGGCGACCCGGATCCGGCTCAGGTCGTACTGGACCCGCCGGAAGCCGCGGCCGAAGAAGCGGCGGTCGCCGGGGCCGAGGTAGTCGTCGACCGAGGCCAGGAGGGTGTGCGCGGCCTGGGTGGTCATCAGTGCTCCGTCCGTCGGGGGGTGTCCTGGGGGCGGCCGGCCCGGCGCCGGGTGGCGCCGCGTCGGATGACGCAGGTGAGCAGCGCGGTACAGGTCCGCTGCCCGGAGTCGTCGGTGATGGCGATCTGGTAGGAGGCCACCGACTCCCGTTCGTACAGCGGCCGGCACTCGCCGGTCAGGGTGCCGGAGGTGACCCAGCGGTGGTGGGTGCAGGAGAGGTCGAGGCCGACCGCGTTTCCGTCCGGTCCGGCGTGCACCAGCGCCGCCAGCGAGCCGAGGGTCTCGGCGAACACCGCGTTGGCGCCGCCGTGCAGGATCCCGGCGGGCTGGCGGTTGCCGGCGACCGGCATGGTGCCGGTCACCAGGCCGGGTTCACAGGTGTGGATCTCGATTCCCATTCGCTGGGCGAGCTGTTCCAGTTCGTAATCGGGATCGACGGGAACTGGCCCGAGCGTCATGCGGGACATCACGGCATCCTTTCGCCCGCGGGCACGGGCACAGGAATGGCAGAATCGGACTGCCCGACTGGTTCGAGGGATTCTGGGGAATTCGGCGACGCTGCCTGGTCGGCGCGGTTCGACATGGGCGGCACTGCCCGCGAATACGACCGCCGTACCGGCACTGCGGAATTGAACGACTCCGAGTCAACACGCTCGACGGAGATCGAACAAGCGCGTGGCCGATTGCTGCCAACCCCCGCTCCGGGCCTGCCCCGAGGGATCTGAGCTGCGTGCACATGCCGCACCCGGGTTGTTTGATGCCGGACTGTCGGCTGTGGTTGTCTGTCGGTGCGTCAAAACCGGGCGGGCACCGTCGAAACGCCTGCCCCCACTGCCATCGATTGACGAAGGGCTGGTCCTCCCCGCCATGCAACACATTTCTCTGGGCGCGCTCGAGGTGTCCCGCATCGGGCTCGGCACGATGTCGATGTCGGACTACTACACCGGTGCGGGCAGCGATGACGCGGAATCGGTGCGGACGATCCGACGCGCCCTCGACCTCGGGGTGAATTTCCTGGACACCGCGGAGATCTACGGCCCCTTCGTCAACGAGGAGCTGGTCGGCCGGGCGATCGCGGGGCGGCGGGACGACGTGGTGCTGGCCACCAAGTTCGGCCTGGTCGCGCACGGCGGGGCCGGCCCGAACACCCTCGACAGCTCCCCCGCGAACGTCCGCGCCGCGGTGGAGGGTTCACTGCGGCGCCTGGGCACCGACCGGATCGACCTCTACTACCAGCACCGGGTCGACCCGGGCACGCCGATCGAGGAGACCGTCGGCGCGCTGGCCGAGCTGGTCCGCGAGGGCAAGGTGCGGTACATCGGCCTGTCCGAGGCCGGCCCGGAGACCGTCCGGCGCGCCCACGCGGTGCACCCGGTCACGGCGGTGCAGACCGAGTACTCGCTGTGGACCAGGGACCCGGAGGCGGAACTGCTGCCGCTGCTGCGCGAGATCGGCGCCGGACTGGTGGCGTACTCGCCGCTCGGCCGCGGCTTCCTCACCGGGGCGATCCGCTCGACCGACCAACTCGACGCCGACGACTTCCGGTTGACGACCCCGCGGTTCGCCGGGGAGAACTTCGGGGCCAACCTGCGGATCGTCGACGAGGTGCAGCAGGTGGCCGCCGAGGTCGGGGCGACGGCGGCCCAGGTGGCGCTGGCCTGGCTGCTGGCGCAGGGCCAGGACATCGCACCGATCCCCGGGACCAGGCGCAGCGCCCGGGTCGAGGAGAACGCGGCGGCGGCCGCCGTCGTGCTCACCCCGGCCCAGCGGGCCCGGCTCGACACGCTGCGGCCGGCCGCGGGAGCGCGCTACGCCGAGCAGGACCTCGCGCGCACCGGCCTCTGAGGCCCCGGCCGGGGCGGGTGCGGGACTCCGCCCCGGCCTACCCCACCCGCCCACCGGCCCGTCCATCCGCCCGTCCGTCCGCCCCGAGTCGGCGACCCGTCAGACCCACTTGCGCCGGGCGGCTTCGGCGCCGGCCTGGAAACGGCTGCGGGCGCCGAGCCTGGTCATCAGGTCGGCGATGGTCCGCCTGTTGGTGCGCACCGAGAGCCCGGTGCGCGCGGCGATGGCGGCGTCGGTCAGTCCCTCGGTCAGCAGTCGCAGCACCTCGCGCTCCCGGCGGTCCGGCCGCCGGCCCGCCTCCGGCTCGGCGGAGTCGCCCAACTCGGTCCCCTGGTCCCAGAGTTGTTCGAAGAGGAGGCGGCAGGCGATCACCGGGGCCACCCCGCTGAGCAGGACCCAGCCGGGCTGCTCGACGGCCGGGTCGGTCGGGATGATCGCCGTGTCCCGGTCCGCGACCGCCATCCACAGCGGCGGCTGCGGCACGGCCAGGAGTTCCACCCCCAGGGCCGCCATCCGGCCGACGCTGCCGCCGCAGCCGGCGGCGCCCAGGTCCTCCGGGCCGAGCGCGCGGATCCGCACCCCGCGGCCGACCAGCTCGGTGCCCAGGAGTTCCAGACGGGCGCGGAGCCTCGGGTCGAGCGGCACGCTCGGCAGCACCAGCAGGATCTCGCGAACGGCCCGTCTGGCCAGCACGCCGAGCCCGTCGAACAGGCCGATCGGACTGCCGAGCCCCTGTACGGGCCCGCCCGCGACCGAGGTCCGTGAGGACACGCCCTGACCGCCCCGCGCCGGACCCCTCCGGCCGTCCACGGCCGCGGTGTTCAGGCCGCCGGCCGGGTCGCGCCGACCGGTCCCGGGAACTCGATCGACAGGCCCAGCCAGTACCTGGACCTCAGACGTACCCATTGCTCCCCCTTCACGTGCGAGTGGCCGAGTCGGGCGAACACCTGACGTCCCGGCACCCCGGGAGTCACGTCTCCCCCCACCCGCCACCCGGGCCGACTCCGCGAGCGAGAATACAGAACGTTCTCATTGTTTTTATGTGACGCAGGGCACAATGTGCCCAGGGGGAACGATCACTTCAGCCCCCGCCCCAACACCGCCCGGTACCACGGGGCCGCGCCCGCCAGCCGGGCCAACGGCCCCGGTCCGGCGGGGTGGTCGGCCAGCCGCCAGATCTCCTCGCTGCGGTACCAGTGATCCCTTGCCACCAAGGCGAACTGACGCTCGGACACCCGGCCGGGATTCTCCGCGAGCAGGCGCAGACAGTCGGCCCACGGAAGGTCCGGCCCGGCCGGCGCGGCGAGGATTCCGTGCCCGGCCAGCGCGGCCAGCAGGTCCCCGGTGCGCACCGGTTCGGGATGGCTGGCGTGGTGGACGCCGGCGGGGACGACGCGCTCCCCCGTCGCAAGGGCGCCGATCAGCCCGGCCAGGTCGTCCCGGTCCACCATGGACAGCTTCGCCGCCCCGCCGTCCCACAACACCGGGACCCGGCGGACCAGTTCGTCCAACGCGGGCACCACCCACCGGTCACCGACCCCGGTCACCAGCCCGGGCCGCAGCACCACGGCCCCCGCGTCCAGGGCGAAGCGCTCCCCGAGCAGCCTGGTCCGACTGGCCTCCGACACCGGCACGGCCGGCACCCCGCCCACCTCGATGCCCGCGTGCGGGCCCTCCCCGTACACGGCGGCGGTGGACAGGTGGACGACCCGGCCGACACCGGCCCGGACGGCCTCGGCCAACAGGGCCTCGGTCCCGCGGACGTTGACCGCCTCGCACTCCTCGGCGCCGCCGCCGACCCGGGAGGCGAGGTGCACCAGCACCTCGGCGCCCTCGCACAGCCGGGCCAGCGCCGCCCGGTCCGCGAGGTCCCCGCGCACCCATGCCACCCGCCCGTCGCCCTCCGGCGTCCGGCGGGTCAGCGCCCGCACCCGCGCACCGCCGTCGACGAGGGCCCGCAGCACGGCGGAGCCGATGAACCCCGTCCCCCCGGTGAGCGCGACCCGGGTCAGCACAGCCGCCCCCGGCTCCGCGCGGCGTCCAGTTCGAGCCGCTCGCGCACCACCGGCTCGGCGACGCCGGGCAGCAGGCAGCGCCAGAGGTTGGCGATCCGCTCCGGCAGGTCCACCCGGCCGCTCGCGATCTGCGACATCACCTGGGAGCCGGTGAACCCGGCCACCAGGACGGCGGCGAAGACGTCCTCCTCCGCCTCGGGCAGCAGCTCGCCCGCCGTCCGGGCGGCGCCCAGCTCGGCCCGGAAGCGGTCGATCCACTCCTGGTAGGCGGAGTACTCGGAGAGCCCGGACTCGCCCTGTTCGACCGCCAACCGCACGCCGGCCCGGAACACCACGTTCCGTTGGAGTTCGTGGGCGAGGTAGAAGGTCAGGTCGATCAGCTGCTGGAGACCTCCGGGCTTCTGCGGCAGCCCCTGCAGACGGGCCGCCTGGTGCATGATCACCGCCCGCGCCAGCCCCTCCTTGGACTTGAAGTGGAAGTAGATCGCACCCTGAGTGGTCGCCGCGCGCTCCGTGATCCTGGTGATCGACCCACCGACGAAGCCGGATTCGTCGAACACTTCCGCGGCCGCCTCAAGAATGACCTCCCGGGTGCGAACCGCACGCTGCTGTCTACCCGCCACTGACGCCTCACCAGTCCACTTCGAAAAGAAACACCCGACCATCGGGTCGTACCCGTATTCGATATATATTCGGGGTCGTCCACAGTTCCGAACATCCGACTGGCAGAGCAGCGGAAGAAGGAAAGTGCACCACTATGTCCGATATTGAGATCCTCTCGGAGTCGACCGCCAGGCACACCATCACCCGAGAGCTCGTCCACAAGTCAGACCCGGACGAGGTCCTCCTCACGACATGGCGCCGGACCGGACCCGATTCCTTCTCGGTGACCGCACGGTGGCCCGCCGATCGGCCATTCTACCGATCGGCCGACGGCGGCTTCGAGCCCCTGCTCGCGACCGAGACGGTCCGTCAACTCTTCCCGCTGATCTCACATGTGGGATATGACACGTCCTTCGACCACCATCTGGTCTGGGAACACCACTGGTACACCCTGGATCCGGCAGTGCTGCGGACGGACGGCCGACCGGCCGTGCTGGAACTGGAGGTGGCCTGTTCCGAGCTCCTCCGCCGGAGAACCGGACCGGCCGGAATGACGCTGGACGTCCACATCCTGCGGGACGGAATCCGACTCGCCTCGGCCCGTTCCCGGTTCACCGTCCAGGCGCCCGCCGTCTATCGGCGACTGCGCGGGGCCGACACCGATCGTGAACGTGCCATGGCGGCCGCGCCACCGGCCCCCGAGGGAATTCCCGCCATCCGCACCGGACGCCCCGACCAGGCCGATGTGCTGCTTTCCGAAACCCCTCCCGGAGAATTCCCGGAGGAAACAAGCGACGGGATATCCGAATCCTCCGGACCGGACGCCCGGGACTGGTGGCTCCGGGTGGACACCGCCCACCGGCAGTACTTCGACCACCCGGTCGACCACGTCCCCGGCATGCTGCTGCTGGAAGCCGCCCGGCAGGCCGCCCAGGCCGTCCGGCACCCGGCGCCGGCCCTGCCGGTGACCATGTCCGCCGCCTTCCAGCGCTACGTGGACCTCGACGCCCCGTGCCGGATCACCGCCTGGGCCGAGTCGCCCGCCCTGGTCCGGGTCGCCGCCGCACAGCGCGGCCGGCTCTGCTTCACCGCGGACGTGGGCACGGCCTGAGACCGGCGCGGCGGTCCGGGGCTCCCGCCCCGGACCGCCGCCCCCTCACCCCCTCCGCTCACCCGCCCTCCGCTCAGCCGACGGGCACCGCCGCGACCGGCGCGGCCGCCGGGGTCGCCGGGGTCGCCGCCAGTGCCACGAGCCGGCGCAGGCTGGCACGGCGCTGGAGGGCGGCCAGGCCGGTGGAGGCGGCGCCGAGGGCCAGCCAGCCGACCGGGCCGGCGGCCATCACCACGCCGGTCAGCAGCATCGGACCGACCGACTTCTGGACCGACTGGGACATGCCCGCCACACCCAGGTAGGAGGCCCGGGCGCGCGGCGGCGCCAGGGCGACGGCGAGTTCCCAGGAGCTCACCGAGCGCATCAGCTCGGCGAGCGTGACCAGCGCGGCCGCCGCCAGCAGGGCGAGCGAGGCGGTCAGCGGGCCGCCGCCGGTGGAGAGCGCGATCAGCAGGCAGCCGGCCAGCAGGCTGACCCCGTACCAGCCGACCGCCCTGGTCGCCCCGCCGGGGCGCTCGGCCCAGCCGGAGACCCGCAGTTGGAGCACCACCACCAGCACGGTGTTGAGGGTGAGGAAGGCCGGTACGACGGCGTGCGGCGCGGCGGTGTGGTGGATGAGCCAGAGCGGCAGGCCGACGTTGAGGACGGAGTCGTCCAGGCACATCGGCAGGTCCAGCAGCACGAACAGCAGGTAGCCGCGGTCGCGCCAGGGGCTCGACACGGCGCCGGGGGCCTCCTTCGCCTCCACCGGCTCAGCCGAGGGCGCCGCGACCAGACCGCGCCCGGCCGGCTCCGCGGTGCGCCGGATCAGGACGGCGGCCAGCACGTAGGAGAGCGCGTTGGCCACGATCAGCGCCCGGTACGCGGTCGTGGTGCCCACCGCCAGGCCGATCGCCGCGAAGCCCGTCCCGACCGCGGTCCCGCCGTTGGCCACACTGCGGAACAGCGCCTGGTAGGTGGCCCGCCGCTCGCCCGCGACCCGGGTGGCGAAGAGCATCTCCAGGGTCTTGGCGCCGCGTTCGGCCAGGCAGGTCAGGGCCACCGCGGCCAGCAGCGCGGTGAAGTCCTGGACCACCAGCAGCAGGGCCATGGTGGCCACCCGCAGCAGGTGGCAGCCGATCAGCAGGCCGCGCACCGAGAACCGTTCGGCGGCCCGGCCGGCCAGCGGCGAGCCGACGATCCCGGCCGCCGCGCCCACCCCGAGCAGCAGTCCGAGCCGCCCGGCGTCCATGCCGCACACATAGGTGAAGTACAGGACGGAGGCGGCCGCCCACACCCCGGTGCCGGTCCGGTCGACCCCCTGGGCGAACAGCATGATCCGCGCGTCCCGCCCGCCCGGCGGCCGCCGCAGCTGCGCCCACAGTCCGTTCCCCCGCATGAATGGCCCTCGCTTCGCGTTCAGCATCAATCTCGACGTCAAGATACTTCATATCGAGATAGTTGCGGAACCCCCGCCCGACCACCGGCCACCCCTCGACGCCCGACGGGCCGTACGCCACACTCTCCCCAGCAGCACCCGCGCTCCCAACGCACCGGCACCGACGATTCCGAACGACCGCACCCTGGAGAGCCACACGGTGACCACACGCCAACTGCTGGAGATCGCGTTCTCGTCCGGCCGGTCCGGCTCCGGACCGGCCACCTGGGGCCAACGGGCCATCTGGGACGCCGTCCGCCGACTCCCCCCGGCCGACGTGCCGCGCTACACCATCGCCACCGCCACCCCGCTGGACCCCGGCCTGCCGCTGCCGGACCTGCTCCACGCACTGCCGCAGCTGCTGCACCTGCACGACTCGCTGCACACCCGACTGCTGCCGGAGAAGGACGGCCGGCTGCGCCAAGTCGTCGACCCGGAAGGCACGTTCACCGTCGAGGTGGACCCGCTCACCGACGGCGCCGATCCAGCCGAGGCCGGCGCCCGGCTGCACCGGGAGCTGACCGAACGCCCCTTCGACACCGCCGCCGAGTGGCCGATCCGGGTCGGCGCGGTCACCACCGACGGCCTGGTCCGGTACGTCAGCCTGGTGCTCTCCCACACCGCCGTGGACGGGGCGGGAATGAGCCGCCTGATCGCCGACCTGACCGCACTCAGCCTCGGCCACTCCCCCGCCGAGCTCACCGCACTCCGCGAGCCCGCCCAACAGCCCCTGGAGGAGGCAGAGTTCCAGACCTCCGAGCGGGGCCGGCGGCGCGACGCGGCCGCCCGCAAGCAGATCCTGCGCAAGCTCCGCGTCGGCCCGCCCCGCCTGTTCCCGCCGTCCACAGCGACGGAACGGCCCACCCGCTTCCCCAATGCCGTGCTGCGCTCCGCCGCCCTCCCCCGGGCGGTCGAACTGGTCGCCGCCACCCACCGGGTGAGCACCTCCTCGGTCCTGCTGGCAGCCACCGCCACGATGACCGCCCGCCTCGCCGACACCACCGAGGCCGTGCTCGACGTCGTGGTCAACAACCGCTTCCGGTCCGGGCTGGCCGACGCGGTGAGCGTGGTCGCCGGCGACGGACTGCTCCATCTCCCGGACACCACAGGTGAGTTCGGCGAGCTCGTGCGCCGCACCCACGCGGCCGCGATGGGCGCCTACCGGCACGCCTACTTCGACAAGCTCGCCCTGGACGCCGAGATCGAGCAGCTCACCGCCGAGGGCGTGCCGCTCGCCGACCGCTCCTGCGTCTTCAACGACACCCGCGAGCTGCTCCCGGCCGCGGCGGGCCCGGGCGACGAGGGCACCACGCTCAGCTGGCCGGTCGACTTCGAGCCGCGCCCCGGCCTGACCTACGCCCTCGACGCCCTGCAGTCCCCCGAGGCCCTGAGCCTCGCCATGACCGCCGACCCGACCGTCCTCCCGCGCCCGGCGATGGCGGAATTCCTCTACGGCATCGAGGAGTTGATCCTCACCGAAGCCGCGACGGCAGCCCCCTCCGCCGAGTCCGACGGCTGAATCTGACACCAGTGTCAAGTTCTACCGTACCGGCATGACGACCACCACCGAATCCCTGCTCAGCCCGTACCGCCTCGGCGCGCTCGGCCTGCCCAACCGCGTCGTGATGGCCCCGATGACGCGCTACCGGGCCGCCGAGGACGGTACGCCGCCGCCCCTCGTCGCCGAGTACTGCGCCCGACCGACACGACACCTGACCAAAACGGCTTGACCGCCCACCTAGCGTGGAATCCATGCGGATCCTCCTCCTCGGCGGCACCTCCTTCGTCGGCCGCGCGATCGCCGCCGACGCCCTGAGCAGCGGCGCAGAAGTCACCCTCTTCCACCGCGGCCGGACGAACCCCGACCTCTTCCCCGAGGCCCGTCACCTCCTCGGCGACCGCGACACCGGCGACTACACCGCCCTGCGCGAGGGCGACTGGGACGCCGTGGTGGACGTCAGCGGCTACCGCCCGCACCAGGTCGGCCAGGCCATGACCGCCCTCGGCGACCGGGTCGGCCGCTACCTCTTCATCTCCAGCCACGCCGTCTACCGCCGGGGCGGACTCGCCCCGTTCTCCGACGAGTCCGCCCCGCTCCGCGCGCCGCTGCGCGAGGCCGACGAGCTGACCGAGGAGACGTACGGCCGGCTCAAGGTCGCCTGCGAGCAGGACGTCACCGCCCGCTACGGCGACCGGGCGACGGTCGTGCGCCCCGGAAAGGTCGCCGGGCCGTACGACGAGCAGCGCGGTCTGACCTACTGGGTGCGCCGGGCGGCCCGCGGCGGCCGGATCGCGCTGCCCGGGCGCCCCGAACAGCCCGTCCAGGTGGTCGACTCGCGCGACCTGGCCCGACTGGTGCTCCGGCTGGTCCAGGACGACCGGCCGGGTGCCTTCCACGCCGTGGGCCCGGCCGAACCGACCACCCTGGGCAGGCTGATCACCACCTGCGCCGAGGTCGCGGGCACCGGGATCGAGATCGTCCCCGTCCCGCCGGAGAGTGCCCCGCCGCCGTTCTTCCCGCTGGTCCGGGCCGAGCCGCTCTGGCCCGGCCAGCAGCGCGACCCGGCCCGGGCCCGCGCGGCCGGACTGCCCGCCACCCCGCTCGCGGTGACCGCCGCCGACGTGCTCGCCTGGGACCGCGAGCGCGGCGAACCCCCGCTGGGGCACGGCTTCACCCCCGAACAGGAGGCCCTGGTCCTGGCCGGGCAGGCCACCCACTGACCACTCTCCCGGAGGACTGACGCACGGTACCCCCCTCCTGACCGATTGTCAGTGCGACCCGCTAAGGTCGGCCCCGAACATTCACACCACACCCGTACGAATCAGCACCAGCGCGCCCATCAGCCCGACGCGCCGCCGCCACCAGGGGGGACCATGACCACACCGGGCACCAGCCCGCTCACCACCGCCGACCTCGTGGAGGGGTGGCACCGGGTCGGCGTCCGCCCGGGCATGGCGATGATCGTGCACTCCTCGCTCTCCAGCCTGGGCCCGGTCGAGGGCGGGGCGGCGGCCGTGGTGGCCAGCCTGCGCGAGGCCGTCGGGCCGACCGGCACGGTGGCCGTGCCGGCCTTCACCGGCAGCACGGTCTGCGACCCGGCGCCGGACCACGCCGGCCTGCCCACCCCCGAGATCGCCGAACTGCGGGCCGCCGTCCCGCTGTTCCACGCCGGACTGCCGTCCCCCATGGGCGCGATCGCCGAGACGCTGCGCGCCCTGCCGGAGAGCCTCCGCAGCACCCACCCGCAGGCCTCGGTCGCCGCCGTCGGCGCCCACGCCCGCGAGGTCACGGCCCGCCGCTCGCTCGGCTGGGCCGTCGGGCGGGAGTCGCCCTTCGGCGCCCTGCACGACCTCGGCGGGTACGTCCTGCTGGTCGGCGTCGGGCACAACCGCAACACCTTCCTGCACTACGCGGAGACCTTCGCACCGAACCGCCGGCTCAAGCTCCGCCGCTTCCCGATGGCGATCCAGGGCGAGCGGGTCTGGATCGAGACACCGGACGTGGGGAACGACAACGACACCCACTTCCCGGTCGTGGGGCGGGAGTTCGAGGAGCTGGCCGGCATCCGCGAGGTACTGGTCGGCAACGCGCCCTGCCGGCTGGTCCCGGTCCGCGAGCTCATACCCTTCGCCGTGCGCCGCCTCACCGAACTGCTGGCAGCGGACGGCTCCGGAGCGGCGTAGCCCGGCCCATCGGCCGGGCCACGCCCGTCACCTCACCCCACCGGGTGTCAGCGGCCGTGCACCGAGTGGGCCTCCTGGATCTTCTTCCAGGACTTCGGCTCCACCAGCGCCCCGACTTCGTCCCGCGCCCCTGGCGCCAGTGCGGCGGTCGCGGCACCCGGTGCCACCGGTCCGACGGCCGGCTTGCCCGGGGTGAACAGCCAGGTCTTGAAGAGGTCCCCGAGCTTCTGCCCCGACACCTTCTCCGCGTATGCCTGGAACTCCGCGATGGTCGCGTTGCCGTACTTGCGCTCGGGCCAGCCCTTGAGGATCCGGAAGAACTTCTCGTCCCCGACGGTGTTGCGCAGTGCCTGGATGGCCACCGCACCCCGGTCGTAGACCGCGCTGGAGAACTGGTTGTCCGCGCCCGGGTCGCCCGGCTTGACGTTCCAGAACGGGTCGTCGGCCGGGTGCGAGGCGTAGATGTAGTCGGCCAGTTCCTGCGCAGTGCCCTCGTTCTCGTGCTCGGACCAGAGGAACTGGGCGTAGCTCGCGAAGCCCTCGTTCAGCCAGATGTCGCTCCAGCGCGAGACCGAGACGCTGTCGCCGTACCACTGGTGGGCCAGCTCGTGCACGACCACCGAGGTGTTGGTGCCCTTGGCGAACTGCTTGGGGCTGTAGAAGACCCGGGTCTGGGTCTCCAGGGCGTAGCCGGTCGGGACGTTGGGCACGTACCCGCCGACCGAGCTGAACGGGTAGTCGCCGAAGTAGCCGCTCAGCCAGTCCACCAGCTCGCCGGTGCGCTCGACGCTGGCCCGGGCGGCGTCCGCGTTCTCGCCGAGGTCCTTGCTGTACGCGTTGTAGACCGGCAGCCCGCTCGCGGTGGTGTCGGTGGTGATGTCGAACTTCCCGACCGCCAAGGTCGCCAGATAGGTCGCCTGGGGCTTGTTCTCGCGCCAGCTGTAGCGGGTCCAGCCGGCCTTCGAGCTGGTGCCGGTCAGCACGCCGTTGCTGATCACCTGATTGCCGTCCGGCACCAGCACCGAGACGTCGTAGGTGGCCTTGTTGCTGGGGTGGTCGTTGCTCGGGAACCACCACCACGCGGCCTCGGGCTCGTCGGCCGCCACCGCGCCGTCGGGGGTGCGGTGCCAGGCGGTGAAGCCGTACTTCTTCACGGTGGACGGCACGCCCTTGTAGCGGACCACCACGGTGGCCTGGCTGCCCTTGGCCAGCGGCCGGGCCGGGGTGATCTCCAGCTCCTGCTCGCCGCTGGTGGCGAAGGCCGCCGGCCGCCCGTTGACCCGCACCTCGGAGACGTTCAGCGCGAAGTCGAGGTTGAACCGGGAGAGGTCCTGGGTGGCCGTGGCGAGGATGGTGGTGGTGCCCTCCAGCTCGTCGGTGGCGGGCTGGTACTTCAACCGGATGTCGTAGTGGGAGACGCGGTAGCCGCCGTTGCCGTAGGTCGGGTAATAGGGGTCGCCGATCCCGGCCGCGCCGGGTTGGAAGTCGGCGGCCGAGGCGGGGACGGCCAGGAACAGGCTCAGGGCACTGGCGGCGGAGACGATCAGCCTCTTGCGCAACGTGGTCCTCCAGGATCACCGGATCGATTGGGTCGGATCGATCCTTGTCCCGGCAGCCCCCGGTCCACTCCCCAACTATGAGATGTTCATGAAAAGAAACGCGCCGAAATGACGGCGCCCCTCCACCGTCACACGCCCCGTCCTCCCCACCCGCTCAGGCCCCCAGCACCACCGGCGCCCGCACCAGCGAGCCGTACTCCGTCCAGGAGCCGTCGTAGTTCTTCACGTGCGGGTAGCCCAGCAGCTCGGTGAGCGCGAACCAGGTGTGCGCCGAGCGCTCGCCGATCCGGCAGTAGGCGATCACCTCGCGCTCGGCGGAGACGCCCTTCCCCCCGTACAGCTCCCGCAGCTCCGCCGCCGGCCGGAACGACCCGTCCTCCTCGGTCGCCTGCGACCAGGGCACGTTGACCGCCCCGGGGATGTGCCCGGGCACCTGGGCCTGCTCCTGCGGCAGGTGCGCCGGCGCGATCAGCTCCCCCCGGAACTCCGCCGGGGACCGCACGTCCACCAACACCGCGTCCGTCCCGGGCTTGGCGAACACCTCCGCCTTGGCGAGCACCTCGTCCCGCAACGCCCGCAGCTCGGGCCGCTCCGGCCCGGTCAGCCGGTAGCCCGAGTGCTGGTAGTCCATCACCTCGCGGGTGAGCTCCCGCCCCTCCAGCTCCCACTTCTTCCGCCCGCCGTCCAGCAGCCGCACCGGCCCGAACCCCCGCAGCCGCAGCAGCCAGAACGCGTACGCGGCGAACCAGTTGTTGTTGCCCCCGTACAGCACGACCACCGTGTCGTCCTCCACCCCGGCGGCCCGCAACAACTGCTGGACCCCTACCCGATCCACGTAGTCCCGCCCGACCTGGCTGTGCAGATCCGTGGCCCAGTCCCACCCCACCGCCCCTGGAATGTGCCCCCGCTCGTACGCCCCGGAGTCCTCGTCCACCTCGACGACCCGGACCGTCCCGTCGTCCAGGTGGTGAGCGAGCCACTCCGTACCGACGAGCACCTCGGGGTGCGCATAGCCGACGCCGGTCATCCCAGGCCTCCTCCACTCCACCCGGGCGCTGACCGCAGACAACGACGCCCGGGCCGGACAGTTCGACGCTACGCCGACCGTCCGACCCGGGCCACCCCGCGCTTCGCTCCGCTCAGGAGAAGATCACCGAGCGCAGCTTCAGCCGGTCGCCGAGCCTCTTGCCGGGGTTCATCACGTAGTAGGTGTCCCCGCTGCACTCGAAGTCGAGGAACACCGTGGCCGTCGAGGTGGTGAAGTTGTCCGGCGCGAAAGCCGGGTCCTTCTCGGTCGCCCCGAAGAGGTCGATGCACTTGCCGCTCTCCGGGTCTGCGAGCCCGGCCGGAACACCGGGACCGACCTTGTAGAGGAAGTCGCCGACGGCGGCGTTGGCTGAGGTCGGAACGGCGACGGCGAGAGCAGCGGCGCTGACGACGGCGAGCACGGCATTGCGGAGACGCATGGGAATGAGCCTTTCAGGTGGTACTCGGGGTACCCGGTGAACTGATGCGAGATCACCCTAAAGGCCAAAAATCCGCAGAAACGCTTCTTCTGATCCACCCTTTCGAGTGGTTTAAACAGCAAAGCCGCTACCCGCCCACACATCGCCCGCTATCGATATTCTCCGACCTTCCGATATCAATTCGGCGGTGCCGTGAAGAGGTACCCAGAGTCGATCAGCACCGGCAGGTACGTCTTCAAAGCCGCCACCGTCTGCGAGCGGTCCCCGCCGCCGTCGTGGTTGAGCACGATCGACCCGGGCCGCACCTCCTTGAGGACGGTGTCGATGATCGATGACGTCCCCGGCCGGGACCAGTCCCTCGGGTCGATCGACCAGGCCATGTTCCGCAGCCCCAGTTCGGCGGCCACCCGCAGCGACACCGGCGAGAAGTCCCCGCCCGGCGCCCGGAACCAGGTGGGCAGCCGCCCGGTGGTCCGGTGCAGCAGATCGCTGGTCCGCTCCAGTTCGTCCCGGACCGCGCCCTCGGACATGTGCCGCAGGTCCGGATGGGTCCAGGTGTGGTTGGCGATGTGGTGGCCGCGGTCCGCGATCTCCTTCACCAGGGCCGGGTGCTCGACCGCGTTCTCGCCGATCAGGAAGAAGGTCGCCCGGATCCCGTGCTGCTGGAGCAGGGCCAGCACCTGGGGCGTGTACCGGGGGTCCGGCCCGTCGTCGATGGTGAGCGCCACCACCCGCTGGGCCGGGTCCAGGTCGTACACCGGCTTGCTCTCCGCATCGCTGAGCACTTTGCGGACGGGCTGGACGCTCGGCGCGGCCGTGGCCGACGGACTGGCCGTGGGAGTGGCGGACGGCGGCACCGGGGAGGGCGTCGGCGAGGACGCCGGAGCCCCGGGTGACCCGGGCACCTCGGTCGCCAGCACCTCCGTCACTCCCTCCGGCGCGGCGACACCCCCGCCACTCCAGGGACTCTTGCAACCGGCAGCGCCGCCGAGCAACGACATCCCGGCCGCGACCAACAACAACCTGCGCGAGGTGACCCGAGAGGTCACCGAAGTAATCTGACGATCAGACAGCATTCTGAATGCTTGCCCCCCTGATCACCGGCCCTCCCCCGGCTCACCCATCACCACTCCGACAGCCCACACCGCCGCCACTCGCCCCGGCCTTCCCCCAGGACCGCTACGCTGTGGCTCCCCCAGTGTGATGATCTGCCATTAGAGGACGTGGCCATGACGACAAGTCAGGACTTCCCCCAGCACGAGGACGCCGCCGAGCTGAGCGAGTGGGAACGTTTCGGCGTCGACACGACCACTCCGCACTCCGCACGGGTCTACGACTACTGGCTGGGCGGCAAGACCAACTTCCCGCCGGACCGCGCCATGGGCCAGGCCATTGAGGAGGCCGTGCCCAGCGTCAAGGAGATGGCCAAGGCCAACCGCGCCTTCCAGGGCCGGGCGGTCCGGTACCTCGCCCAGGAGCAAGGCATCCGCCAGTTCCTCGACCTCGGCACCGGCATCCCCACCTCGCCGAACACCCACGAGATCGCCGAGGCCGTCAGCCCCGGCACCCGCGTCGTGTACGTCGACAACGACCCCATCGTGCTCGCCCACGCGCGCGCCCTGATGGTCTCCAGCCCGGCCAGCCACACCACCTACATCCACGCCGACCTGCGCAAGCCCGAGGAACTGTTCGCCGACCCGGCGCTCACCTCCACGCTGGACCTCACCCGGCCGGTCGGCCTGCTGATGATCGCCGTCCTGATGCTGATCGCCGACGAGGACGACCCCTGGGGCCGGGTCGCCGCACTGCGCGACGCCCTCCCCGCCGGCAGCTGCCTCGCCCTGACCACCCCCACCGCGGACTTCGCCCCGGAGGCCGTCGGCAAGGTCGCCGAAGCGGCCCGGGCCGGCGGGATGACCCTCGTCCCCCGCGGCTACGACGACGTGCTCCGCTTCTTCGACGGCTGGGACCTGGTCGAGCCGGGCCTCTCCCCGGTCCTGGCCTGGCGCCCCGACGGCGAGCCCCCGGCCGACCCGAAGGCCGCATACTACTGGGGCGGCGTCGCCGTCAAGCGCTGACCACGATCGCGGCTGTTGGAGCGAGCCTCACTTCAACAGCCGCGACAGCCGCCGGTCCGCCAACGGCTTGCCCCCGGTCTGACAGGTCGGGCAGTACTGCAGCGACGAGTCCGCGAAGGACACCTCCCGCACCGTGTCCCCGCACACCGGACATGGCAGCCCGGTCCGCCCGTGCACCCGCATCCCGAGTTTCTTCTCCGCCTTGAGCTCCCCCGCCGCTAGCCCCCGCGACCGCTCCACCGCCTCCCGCAGCGTGCCGCCCAGCGCCTCGAACAACCGCGCCGCCTCCTCCTCCGTCAGGCTCGACGCCAGCTTGAACGGCGACATCCGCGCCGCGTGCAGCACCTCGTCCGAATAGGCGTTGCCCACCCCCGCCAACACGCTCTGGTCCCGCAGCACCCCCTTGAGCTGCCGCCGCTCCCCCCGCAACAGAGCGGCGAACTCCGTCACCCCGAACCCCGCCCCCAACGGATCCGGCCCCAACCTGGCCACCCCCGGCACCTCCCCGACGTCCCTCACCACGTACACGGCGAGCCCCTTCCTGCTCCCGGCCTCCGTCAGGTCGAACCCGCCCCCACCCTCCAAGCGCACCCGCAACGCCAACGGATTCCGCGGACTCGGTTTCGCCGGCTCAGCCGGCATGCTCTCCCGCCACCGCAACCACCCCGCCCGCGCCAGGTGCACCACCAGGTGCAACCCACCCGCCTCCAGGTCGAGGAACTTCCCCCACCGCACCACCGCCCCCACCGTCCGCCCCTCCAAGGCCCCCACCGGCGGGTCATACGTCTTCAACGCACTGATCGCCACCGCCTGCACCCGAGCGATCTCCCGCCCGACCACCCGCTCGGCCACAAAGGACCTCAACGCCTCAACCTCAGGCAACTCCGGCATGCGCCCAGTCTCCCCCACCCCCCTCAGCGGGCGCGCGGGCAACGCCCCACGCGCCCACCGCCTAACCCCCGCCCCCTCCCCCACCCCACACCAACCCACCCACCCCCCACCCCATCCCCACCCCAAGCGAGAGGGACGCGCTGCGGGAGGGGGCGGTGGAGGGGGTGGGTGCGGAGAGGGGCGTGACGGGTGATTTTCAGACCGCCAAC
>NZ_JBEOSP010000070.1:0-30685 GCF_040303105.1 Kitasatospora sp. NPDC096128
CAGACCGCCAACGGCGCCCCACCATGTGCCCACAGAGTCGGCGGTCGGAAAATCATCCAGCCCCCGGAGCGCCCACCCCCGGAACCGCCCCCGGCGCCACCCACCCTCCCGAGAGCCCACCCCCACACCCCAGCCCCGCGCAGCGGAACCCCTCACCCCGACCGGGTCCCGTCCAGGTATGCGAGCACCGCAAGAACGCGACGATTGTCATCGTCGGAGACCCCGAGCCCGAGCTTGGCGAAGATGTTGGAGGTGTGCTTGCTCACCGCGCCCTCGCTGAAGCGAAGGCGTTGGGCGATCGCCGCGTTGGAGCGGCCCTCGGCCATCATCGCGAGGACGTCGCGTTCGCGCGGGGTCAGCATCGCGAGCGGTTCGTCGTAGGCGTTGCGAGCGAGCAGCCGGGAGATCACCTGCGGGTCCATCACCGTGCCGCCGGCCGCCACGGTGCACACCGCATCGACGAACCGGTCGGCCTTGGACACCCGGTCCTTGAGCAGGTAGCCGACCGCTCCCGCGCCGTCGGCGAGCAGTTCCCGGGCGTAGAGCTGCTCGACGTGCTGGGAGAGCACCAGCACCGGCAGGCCCGGCTGCTCACGGCGGGCGGCCAGCGCGACCTGGAGGCCCTCGTCGGAGAAGGTGGGCGGCAGCCGGACGTCGACCACCGCGATGTCCGGGCGGTGTTCCGCGAGGGCGGCGGCCAGTTCCGGCCCGCTCTCCACGGCGGCGACGATGTCGTGGCCGTGGGCGCTCAGCAGGAGTTCCAGTCCGTCCCTCAGCAGGACGAGGTCCTCGGCGAGGACAACACGCACGGCAGCTCCATGATCAGCCTGGTCGGGCCCCCCGGGGGGCTGGTCAGCGTGAGCGTACCGTCGAACACCGCCAGCCTCCGCTGGATGCCCCGCAGGCCGCTGCCGCGGGCGGGGTCGGCGCCGCCCCGGCCGTCGTCGGCGACCTCGGCGCGCAGCAGCCCGGCGGCGTGGGTGAGTTCCACCGTGGCGTGCCGGGCGTCGCCGTGCTTGACGGCGTTGGTGAGCGCCTCGCCGACCGCGAAGTACACCGCCGACTCCACCGGTGCCTCGGCCCGTCCGGGCAGTGCGGTCCGGACCTCGACCTTCAGCGGCACGTCCAGGGCGAGCGCCCGGATCCCCTCGGCCAGGCCGCGTTCGGCGAGGACCGGCGGGTGGATGCCGCGCACCAGGTCGCGCAGTTCCTGCAAGGCCTGGGTGACGTTCTCCTGGGCGTCCGTCACCACCTGCTTCGCCTTCTCCGGGTCCTGGTCGATCAGCAGCGCGACCGCGCCGAGCCGCAGGCTGACGGCGACCAGCCGGGCCTGCGCGCCGTCGTGCAGGTCCCGTTCGATCCGGCGCAGTTCGGCGGCCTGGGCCTCGGTGGCGTCCAGCCGGATCTCGGTGAGCTGCTCGACCCGCTGGGCCAGCCGGGAGCGCTCGGTGGGGCCGAGCAGGGAGCGGGTCCACCGGCCGTGCAAGTGCAGCGCGGGCCGGGCGAGGGCGAGGCCGGCGGACGACAGGAGGAGGCCGAGGAGCGGTCCGAGCAGCCCGGGCAGCGGCAACAGGCCGTAGCCGAGGGCGGGTTCAGGCAGGACGGGCTGCGCCAGCCCGTACAGGCCGTAGCCGGTCAGCAGGACGGGCGTGGCCGCGACGGCACCGCCGACCAGCGGGTCGACGAGCACCCAGGCGGCGTCCCGCCAGGTCGCCGGGTCGTTCCAGAGCCAGCGCAGCGTGAGCGCGAAGCCCGCGAACCGGCGGTTCTTGTGGTAGTCGTGGCCGGTCCAGAACCAGCCGTGCAGGGTGCGTTCCAAGGCCGGACGCGGCACGTACGGCACCGGTACGGGCACCTGCGACCAGTGGCCGGCAGCCCAGCGCGCCCGCTCGGCGGCGGACCGGACCGCCCGGGTGGCCGGCGGGAACAGCGGGACCAGCCCGAGGCAGCCCCAGAGCAGGAACGAGATCAGGTAGAGCACCGCCAGCACCGCCCCGGCCGGGATCAGCAGGGTGCGGACGGCGAGCCGCCTCAGCGCCTGGAGGGCGGTGCGCAGCGCCTCGGCACCTCGGGACTGCGGGGTGCTCACGGGGCCTCCTCCGGTCGACTCGGGTGCTGGACGGTGCTGTGCCGTGATGTGCCGTACCGTGCCGCGCTGTCTGTGCTGTCTGTGCTGTGCTGTGCTGTGCTGTGCTGTGCTGTGCTGGACGATCATGATGGCAGCCCGCCAACGGTCCCTGCCCAGCAGCCCGTTGCCTACTCGGCGCCCTGCTCCGCCGCCTGCTTGGCGCGGATCAGCCGGTACACCCCCACGAAGCACACCGCGCCCAGCAGGATGAACCCCGACGCCACCGGCACCTGCCAGTCGGGCGGCAGGTACAGGGCCAGGAACCAGCTCCGGTTCGCCGGTGCCAGCAGCGACATCGCCAGCGCCACCCCGCCCTGCGGGGCTGTGCTCAGCACCCCGACCGTCACCAGCACCCCCGCGGCCGCCGTGCGGCGGCGGGCGAGGCGGTCCAGCAGTACCTGCTCCTCCGCCGACCGGCCCGCCGACCCCGAGGCTCCGCCCGCGGCCCCGCCCGCCGGCCGCGTCCCCCGCCGGACTCCCTTCCGCATCACGTCCAGCAGCTCCGGCCCGCGGCTCTCCAGCCGGCGGCGGGCCGCCCGTCCCGTCCACCAGGCGAACAGCAGCCCGGTGGCCAGGCCGACCGCCGCCCCCGCCCAGCGCAGCGGCTCGCTGTGCAGCAGCGTCCCGGCCAGCACGACACCGGTGGCCGGCAGCGCGGCGAACAGTTGGAGCAGCAGGACGGCGAGGCTCTGCATCCGGACCTGGTCGCCGCTCTCGTCGCTGAACCCGTCCAGCGGGTTGCCGCCCGGCCGGTCCGGGAACGGTGCCGGGGCGAGCAGCGACATCAGCGGCACCAGCCCGGCCCCGGCGCCGAGCACGGCGGGCAGGACGGCCGGCAGCCAGGGCCAGGCCCAGCCGCTCGGGACGGCGAGGGTCGCCGCCACGGTGAGCAGCAGCGCGGCCGGGCCGACCACCAGCAGCCAGGCCAGCTGCCGGGCCCGGACGTCGACCCGCTCGGCGCCGGGAGCGACCAGGGTCAGCCAGAGGGCGCCGGCGTCCAGCCCGTACAGGCTGGAGCCGAGCGAACCGGCGTACAGCGCCAGGACCACGCCCGTCCAGGGCAGCACCGTCGGGAACCCGCCGAGCACCGGCAGCAGGCCGGTGAACACGCCGGTCCACAGGGCGATCCGCAGGAAGCGGGCGCGGCGCGGGTCGCGCGCCCACAGCCGCAGCTCCTTGCCGAGGACGGCGCCCCCGGGGGTGTCCGGGAGGAACCGCAGCCGGGCGCCGCGGCGGGCACCGGCCCGGCCGCCGCCCGCCGTACCGCGCACCAACTGCCGGGCCAGCAGGGCGGTCCAGGCCGCGAACAGCAGCCCGCACAAGGCGAGCAGCCCGCCGAGGCAGGCGGCGACCAGGGCCCAGTCGGAGCGCCGGGCGGCGTCCACGGCGACCACCGACCAGCCGGAGGGCAGGGCGCGCACGACCGTGCCGACGGTCGGCGCCCAGTGGCCGCCCAGCAGCTCGAGGAAGAAGGCGAGGCCGAACCAGCCGGTGTTCAGGAACCCGCAGACCAGGCCGACCAGCAGCGAGGACAGCTCCCAGCCGAGCCGCGACCGGGCGACGCTGCCCAGGCCCTGGAGGCTCAGCTTGGCCAGCAGCACCACGAACAGCAGCTGCAGCAGCATCCCGGGCACGGCCACCAGCGCGGGCAGCGGCCCCAGCCCGGCACCGAACACCGGCAGCACGGCGAAGGCGACCAGGCCGACCACCGGGGTGACGCCGACGAACGAGGCGACCAGCAGGCCCAGCGCGAGCCTGTGCGGGGGCTGCGGCACCAGTGCGAAGTACGACAGCCGCAGGGTCGGGTCCCCGCCGGTGAGGGTCGGGCCGACCGCCCAGCCGACCGTCCAGACCAGCAGCACCAGGGCGATCGTGCCCACCCCGGCCTCCGGCACGGGGTAGTCCACCAGGCCCAGCAGCGCCGTGCCCACCGCCACCGGCACGCCGCACACCCCGCCCGCGATCAGGCTCGCGGCCCGCGGGCCGGACATCGACCGCCGCAGCACGGCCAGCTTCATCCCGGTCAGCGCGGCCGCCGGGCTCAGCACACCTGCGGGGCCGAGCACCCTCCCGGGATTCAGGACGCCAGCCACGACAGCCCCTCCGCCCCACCCGTACGGGCACCGACCAGCTCGACGAAGACCTCCTCCAGCCCCCGCCCGGCCCGCACCTCGTCCACCGGCCCGGCCGCCAGGACCCGGCCGGCGGCGATCACCCCGACGTGGTCGCAGAGCTGCTCCACCAGGGCCATCACATGGCTGGAGAACACCACCGACCCGCCCGAGGCGACGAACCGCCGCAGGATCACCCGGATCGTCGCGGCCGACACCGGATCGACCGCCTCGAAGGGCTCGTCCAGCACCAGCAGCCGCGGCGCGTGCAGCAGCGCCGTCGCCAGGCCGATCTTCTTGCGCATCCCGGTGGAGTAGTCGATCACCGGGGTGTGCCCGGCCCCGTCCAGCTCCAGCACCGCCAGCAGCTCCGCCGCCCGGGCGTCCACCGTCGCGGCCGGCAGCCCGCGCAACCGGCCCAGGTAGTGCAGCAGTTCGGGGCCGCTCAGCCGCTCCGGCAGCATCATCCCGTCCGGCAGCACCCCGACCAGTGCCTTGGCCCGCACCGGGTCGCTCCACACGTCGACCCCGAGGACCGCCGAACTCCCGGCGTCCGGGCGCAACAGCCCGACCGCCATCGACAACGAGGTCGTCTTCCCGGCCCCGTTCGGTCCGACCAGCCCGTAGAACGACCCGCTCGGCACCACCAGGTCCACCCCGTCCACCGCGACCTGTGCCCCGAACCGCTTCCGCAGCCCGGACAGCCGCAACGCCGGCTGCACCGTTCCCTCCACGACCAGCTCCCCGTCCTCGCCACCACCCGCCCGACGGGCGGCTCGTGACCGAATCTAGGGACACCGGGCCACCGGCAGAATCCACCTGCCTCCCCGCCCGGGGGTGGGCCTGGCCCCACCCCCGGGCGGCCTGCGAAAACGGCGGTGCCCCGCCTCCCTGTCCGGGAGGCGGGGCACCGCCGGGTCACGGTCGGCCGCTCAGCACTGCACGGCGACGGTGCCGTAGTTCTCCTCCGGGGTGATGTCGACTCGTTCCTCGGCCGAGTCACCGTCCCGCTGGACGGCCACTCGGTACCTGCCCTGGAGGCTCCTCGGCACGGCGACGGTGTAGACGGTGTGGGGCACGCCGTCCACCGGGACCGTGTACCCGGCACGGACCGGGAAGTCCCGTCCCTGACACGAGAGGTGATCGACCGTCTCACCGTCGGCCATCAACATCACCGACCAGTTGTCTTCGAACAGGCTGGCGCCGATGAAGGTGCCGATCCCGGGAGTCGGCCGCTTGGCGATCTCCGCGAGGGGGACACAGCCTCGGGACAGCACCCGCTCCGAGGCCGTGCAGATGTCACCGGTCGTCTCCGCCTGCCAGATCAGCTCCGGCCCGTAGCCGTTGCTGAACCGGAGCTCCGTGAAGGCGTCGCCGGCAGGCGCCGTCCCCCTCTCCTTGGCCGTCTGCAGGATCAACTGCCTGACTTGGCCGAACCGGTCCGACACCGTCGGCGCGGGACTCCTCCCGGCACCGGTACCGGTGCCGGTCGGCCCGGACACCGTGGTGCACGCGCAGGCGCTCAACGCCAGACCCACGACCATGGTGCCGAGCTTCCCGGTGACGCCCCTCGCGCAGTTCATCTTCCTCCTTCGTCCTCCTGTGGTGCGGTGCCGGGCCACGGTCGGCGCGGCACTGCTACGGCTCCCTGATGTCCTGCACCGGCGTCCCGGGCTGGTAGAGGACCGGGGTCCAGCCGCTGACGAACACGGTCCCCCACGTCTTGGTCGCCGTCCTCCCGTCGTCGTAGTAGTACGTGGTCTCGTAGAGCCGTCGGGTCACGATGGGGGACTTGCCGTACAGCTGGTGGAGGGCGGTGGGCCGCAGCGTGATCTTCTGGTCCACCGTCACCGAGTCGGTCTTCCCGTCGGTCGTCTGCGTGGTGTCCTCGGAGCCCCATTCCCAGTTGGCCTCGGTGTCCGCCCCGATCTCGACTCCGCCGATCTTGAAGCCGACACTTCCTCCGACCTTGTTGCTGTGGGAGAAGGTGTTCTTCTTGGTGACCTGCTTGCTCCACTGGGTCGCCTGTGTCGCGGAGACCCCGAGGACTATCGGGTCAAGAGACTCGGCGGAGTTGAAGTCGGTTCCGACGCTGTAGTCGACGGTGGGCTGCAGGTCGTGGCTCAGCTCCTTCGAGGAGTGGCCGACGATGACGCCCGCCGGGCCTCCGGCCGACGTCGGCACCTTCTTCTCCCGGTTCGGGTTCGGAAGGGGCTTCGACAGGCTCTGCTCGACGAACTTGACGTAGCCCGCCCTGCGGATCGGTTCCTCCTTCTTGATCTGCTCGACGAGCTTCTGGTAGTTCGGCCCGTCCTGCGTCGTGTCGACCTTGGTGCCCATATTGGAGCACTTGGCGAATCCGGTCGCGCACTCCTCCAGCGCCATGCCGGTCGGGTCGGCCTTGTTCACCGGGTCGTTGTTGCTGTAGGCGTAGGCGTTCCACTGCTGCGGGTCGTCGGCCAGCATCAGCGGGTCCGGGCTGAGGAAGCGGCCGGTGGCGGCCTGGTACTGGCGGGCGCCGAGGTTGGTGAAGCCGGTCGCGTCGTCCTTGAGGCCGCCGACGTAACCCTTGTCGCCGGCCCAGGCGTTGCCCGTGCCCGAGCCGCGCAGGACGCCGAACGGGTCGGTCCAGCGACGGTTCACATCGGTGGTCGCCGAGTCGACGGACAGGGTGCCGGTGCCGTGCTGGTCGGCGAGCTGGTAGGTGAGCTTGGCTGCGCCCTGGCGGACCAGGGTGACCCCGCCCGGGAGGGCGTAGTAGCGGGTGCCGGTGCTGGTCTTGGCCCCGGTGTCGTAGGTGAGTTCGTCACCGCCGCCGAGGTTGACCGTGACCTTGCCAGGGTTGCGGCGGATCAGTTGGTTGCCGTCCGCGTCGTAGACGTAGGACGTCGTGGCACTGCCCTGCTTGAGGGTGGCGAGCTTGCCCTCCGCGTCCCAGGTCAGGTCCGCGCCGTTGGCCGCGTCCACGGTCGTCCAGGTGTGGGAGTCCCACTTCGGAGCCCAACCCGGCGCGTACACCATGAACTTGCCGTCGTCCTGGACGACCGCGAAGTACTTGCTGTTCGGGCCGACCCAGCTCTGTGAGGACCACAGCGGGACCCGCTGCGGGTCGTAGACGACGAAGTTGCCGTCATCCTGCATCGTCGCCCACGCGCCGGCGTGCCCACCGGTACCGGTCGACCACGTCACCAGACCGGTCCGCAGCGAGGTCAGCACCAGGTTGCCGTCGGTCTGCATGGTGAGCTGCACGCTGCTGGAGCGCACGGACTCGCCCGGGTTGAGCACGAAACCGGCACCCAGCGTCTTGTTCGCACCCGGGTTGGCGATCCTCGTGGTGTTCCCGGCTGCGTCGTACTGGTAACTCCCCGGCACACTCCCGTTGTTCGGGAACGTCGACTTCACCCCGGTCGGCACGTGCGCGCCGCCGGTGCCGCCCCCCGTGCCCGCCGCCGAGGTCGGCGTGTTGCGCGAGCCCGCGGCCGGGAAGACCTGGTCGAT
This sequence comes from Kitasatospora sp. NPDC096128, assembly GCF_040303105.1. Lineage (NCBI taxonomy): Bacteria > Bacillati > Actinomycetota > Actinomycetes > Kitasatosporales > Streptomycetaceae > Kitasatospora > Kitasatospora sp. NPDC096128. The sequence continues at coordinate 7,738 of NZ_JBEOSP010000070.1, forward strand.
GGTCAGGTCCTTCGACACGTCACCGGTCGGGTTGTGCATGACCAGCTTCGTCCGATTGCCCACCGCGTCGTAGGTGTAGTCCTGCCAGTACGGCGCACTACCACCCACCGTGGTGGTCCCCGCCGTCGAAGCCCCGCTGGTGGGCGTCGAGTTGGCGCACGCCCCCTGCCCCGCCAGCGACGGCGTGGGCTGGCTCAGCTGCCCGGTGTCCGACCAGGCCGTGGTCAGCCGGCCCAGGTAGTCGTACGTGAAGCACTGCAGGTCCGTCGCGCCCGGGCTGTTGTCCGGGATCGTCCGCACCGCGGTGATCCGGCCCGCCGGGTTGTAGGCGTAGGTGGTGTTCTGGACGGTACCGGTGGTGGCGGTCTGCTTGTCCACGTACTGCGTCAGCAGGCGTCCCGTGGACTCGTCGTACGTGTTCGTCGCGACGACCTGGGTACCCCACGGATTCATCGTGTCACGGACGTTGCGCCCGTACGCGTCCCAGTCCGCCTGCCGCAGGTACGTGTACCCCGAGCCGCTCATGTCATTGAGCTGCCCGAAGTCCTCGTAGTTGTAGTTCACCGCCTCCTGCGCCAGATCGCCCGCCGCAGCGCGTGTCTCACTGGTCACGGCACCACTGACCGGGTTGTAGGCGGCGGCATAGTCGAAGCTCGCCTGCCCCGACTTCCCGATCTCGGCGCCCGGGATGGAGACCGAGGACTTGGTCGGACGGTAGGCCATGTCGTACTCGCCGACCGACTTGGTGTAGGCCGTACCGCCCGCTCCTCCGACGTAACGGGTCGAGGCGGTCAACTGGCCCTTTGCCACAGTGTCGTAGGTGTAGCCGGTCAGCTGGTTCGCCGGAGCCACCGAGCCGTTGAACGTCCCGGTCTTGCGACCCAGCAGGTCGTACGTCATCGCGACCGTCTGGCCACGCGCGTCCGTCGTCGACGCCAGCCGCCCCGCACTGTCGTACGAACGGGTCGACACACCCGTGTCCGGGTCGTCGATCTTCACCTCGCGGCCGCGCTGGTCGTACGTGTAGCTCCAGGTGTTCCCCGCCGCATCCGTCCGGGTGGCCGCCTGGCCGCCCGGCGTGTAGGTGTAGCCGGTGACGTCCGCGTCGGCCTGGTTCCCGGTCGCCGCGGCCGTCCGGTACTGCCACACCTGTGTCTTGCGCCCACGGGCGTCGGTGACCGTGCTGGTCGCGGTGGCACCGGCCGGCGGCGACACGTCCACCCGGTCCGCACCGGGGTACGCCGTCGTCGTCGTGGTCTGCGGCTTGCCCAGCGCCACGAACTGCGAGCTCACCACCCGCCCCAGACCGTCGAACTGCACCACGCTCTGGTTCGGCACCATCGCGCCGTCCGGGATCCACCGGGTCGTGTTCGGCTTGTTGGTGTCCTCGTAGTAGGCGCTGTAGGTCCGGCCCACCCGGCCCTGCGAGTCGTAGAACGTGTCGGCGACGATCCGGCCCTGGTAGGCCGCGACCGCCGGGTCGCCCTGGGTCTGCACGGTGCGCCCCAGACCGTCCACGATCTGCACGGACTTCCCGTAGGTCTTGCCGCCCGGACGCAGCGAGTTCGTCGTCACCGTGGACGGGCCGGAGGTGCCGTTGACGGCGTAGTCGAAGGTCGCGTTGGCGTTGCCGCCGGTGTCCTGGCCCGGGGCCCAGACCGCCTTCACCCGTCCGAGACCGTCGTACGTCCTGGTCGTCGTGCGGCCGTTGGCGTCCTTCGCGGTCAGCGTGAGGGCACGGGCCGGGTTGAGGGTGACGGTGCCGGTGCGGGCGGTGCCCGCGTCCGGTGCGCCGGCCGGGGCCGGGGTTCCGGTGATCACCTGGTTCGGCAGTTCGCCCGGGTTGGCCGAGCCGTACGCGGTCGTGGTGACCGCGCCGTTCGGGTTGGCGCTGTCCGTGACGGTCGGGTCGGTCACCGAGGTGACCCGGCCGTACTGGTCGTACGTGCTGGTACCGGTGGTGACGAACTGCGCGGCGCCATTGGCGTCGTAGCCGTCCAGCACCTGGCGGCCGGTGACCTCGGCCTTGGCACCGGCGCTGCCGAAGGCCTGGCCGTCGTAGAGCGTCCGCTTGCCGGAGACCGTGTTGGCCGCGTTCGCGTCCGCCGTACAGGCGTTGGCGCCCGAGATGACGAACTCCTCGGAGACCAGGCCGGTCATCTGGGGGTTCGCGCCGCCCGCGTACCGGTAGCGGGTGCAGACGTCCGGGGTGCCGTCGGCCGTGCTCAGCGACGTGGTGACCCGGTTGTTGTTCCCGGCGTCCGTGTTCGACACCGTCGTGGTGGTGCGGGTGCCGGTGGTGGTCGTGGCGGTCGCGGCGGTGGTGACCTTGGTGGCTCCGTAGCGGGCCACCAGGTCCGGCAGGCCGGGGCGCGCGTGGGTGGCCCTGACCGCCGGGTTCTCATAGGTGTTGACGGTGTACGACAGCGGCGAGCCCGCGTCGGCCGAGGCGTCCGCGTAGGTGTCCGTCTCCAGGATCTGCCCGGACATCCAGTCGGAGTCCGTCCGGCCACCGCTCTTCACACCGGCGACGGACGCGCCCTTCGGCTTGCCGTCGGCCTTGGCGTCGCCGTCCATGCCCTGGTAGTAGCTGGTCGTCGACTTGCCCTGCGGCCCGTCCTTGCCCGAACCCGTCACCGCGGTCACGCTCGCGAAGCCGCGGAACTGGTCCCAGGTCCGGTAGTCGGACTCGACCAGCGGACTGTCGTTGCGGTGCCAGGCCGCCAGGCCGTAGGTGTAGGAGGTGGTCATCGGCACCGAGCCGGCGACCAGCTTGCTGTTCGGGTCGACGGTCACCGTGTCCACCGGGTACCGCAGGAACCAGTCGTCCACCGTGGACTGCACCTGGGTGTCGAACCACTTCACGTTGAAGCAGGCCGCGGTGTTGCCGTCGGCCGAGGACGGCATCCGCCCGGCCGCGCGCGAGCACTGGTCCTGCTTGTACGAGACCGTGATCGTGCCACCGGTCTCCGTGGTGATCGCCGCCAGGCGCGGGCGGTTGTAGCGCGGGCGAGCCGGCACCAGGCCGTCCACCCGGTTGGGCAGCAGCAGGTCCGTGAAGGCCACCTGCGGAAGCGCCTGCTCGGCTTGGCCGTTGGCGGTGTCCTTGCCCGTCCGCTTCACCGACTGCAGCCAGGCGATCGGCGCGTTCTCCGTCGCGTTCTGCGGCGTCTTGAAGACGTGGGTGAACTCGTACTTGTCGACCGGGCGGTAGGAGCCGCCCGATCGGATCGAGGTCGTGATCCCGTTCAGCCACTTCGTCGACCAGTACGTGGGGCCGTAGTTGGTGCAGGCGCCACTGTCCTGGCACAGCTTGTCCAACGGCGCGTCCGGCCAGTTGGCGGCGTTCGCCGCCGTGCGCTGCGACGGGTCACAGGCGGCGGCATCCGAGACGCACCGCTCACCCGAGTCGAAGTCGACCCGGGCCGCGGACTGGTAGGACCCGCCCGCGCCCAACTGGTCGGACAGCAGCTGGCCGTAGGTGACCGCGGAGAGCACGCCGCCCCGGGTGTACGGGGTGTTCGCGCCCTGGCCGCCGTTCTGTGCGCCGCCACGCGCGTACCAGTTGGTCTCGGGCGTGTAGGAGTACGTGGTCAGGTTGCCGTGGGCGTCGACCACGTAGTCGAGGTTCCAGCGCCAAGCGGTCTGGCACCAGGAGCCCTTGCCCTTGGAGCCGTCGTAACACGGGTCGCCGGGGTTCGGCGAGTAGACCGGAACCGTCCACGCCGACTTGCTCTCCGGGCCGGTCCTGCTCGGCGAACCATCGGCCGCCGGCAGCTGGTTGAGCCCGAAGTAGTAGACCGTGCCGGAAGTGTCCGTCACCTTCAGGTACGAGCCGTTCCACGTCCCGTTGTTCGCACCGGTCAGGAACTCGACCTTCGTCCCGTCATCGCCCTTGAGCCGCCAGGTGCACCTCGACTGCTCGTCGGTCGCGGTCCCACCGACGCACGAAGCGTCGTCCGGCACCAGCTCGCCCGAGTGTCCGCCCAGTGACAGCGTCAGGTTCGGACCTCCCCAGCACTGGTCGCCCGAGCCGGGGATGCCGGCCTTGTCGCAGCCGCGGTAGCCGCGCTCGACGAACCCCGCGCCCAGGTCCCAGCCGTCGCCGATCCAGGACGCCTGAGCGTTCGTCGACGCCGTCTTGCCGTCCACCGACGCCGAGTCGTACCCGAGGGCGAGCGAGGGTGCTCCCCCACCCAGGGACGGCGGCACCACGATCGGATAGCTGTAGGTGAACGACCCCGACGAACTCCCGGCCGTCCAGTTCTGACTGGACGCCAACGGCGTGGCGCTGTACGTGCCCGTTCCGCCCGAGGGCGCGGCGTCCAGCGCCAGCAGCACCCGGCTCGGGGCGGCCAGGGACTCCGCCGCGGCCGCGGACTCCGCCCGCGAGCCCTTCGAGGTGCCGCCGGCGGCGGGCAGCTCGACGTCCGCCACCAGCCGCTTCGACTGCTCGTCGTAGTGCGAGGCGACCGGCGTCCGGGCCCGGCAGCCGTCGGCGCCCGGTGTGGTCAGCGCACAGTCCGGCAGTGCTACCAGCCGCGCCCGGTGGGCGAGGTCACCGGTCACGCCCAGCGCGCCGAGGTCGAGCCCGACCTGGACCTTGCCGGCCTTCACCGCCTCCTCGCGCGACAGCGCGACCACCGTGCCCTGCACGCCCTTCGAGGCCTCGGCGGGCGGCACGGCGACCTGCACCCGCACCGGGGTGGCGGGCCCGGCCTCTCCCCCCGGCGCCGGAGCCAGCCAGACCGGCAGGTCACCCGCCTGCTTGGACGCGCCGGCGGCCGCGTCCAGCGCCACGTCCGCGCTGCCCTCCTTCGGCTGCGGCAGGGACTTCGGCGGCACCCAGTTCGGCGAACCGGTCGGCGGCGAAGTCGGCTTCACCTTCTCCGCCGTGCCGTGCACCGAGGCCGTCTTCGGCAGCGGCGTGCCGGGCGGCGACCAGATCCGGTCCCGGTCCGCGCCGCCGCCCGCAGGGGCCGCGGCGGCGGTGCCGAGCGGAGCCGCCAGAACGGTCAGGACCGCAAAAGAACTGACAACCGCCAATCGGGATTTTCGCCATGTGGAAGGCGTTTCGTCCCACCCGGTGTCACCGGGTGGTCGTTCGGAAAAAGAGGACATCTCCACCCCCATGAGAGGTCCGCGCCGCGACTCGGCGCGGACAGGCCTCGGTGGAGGGTAGGGCGCTAACGATCCGACCGTCGAGCGACTTGAGGCTCCCCTGAGGCTGTGATTCAGATCACCGTTGAACGAAATCGGCGGACGGTTCGTCAAACCGGACATCCACCGCAGAAAGCCAATTGACGTTGAATCACCAATGCGGCAGCTTGCTGGGGACCCTTACGAACCATCCTGTATCCGACCGTCATTCACGGCCGGACATTCACGCCTTCCCTGAAAGGGCTTCACGATGCGCGCTCCCTCCGGAGCCTCCTCCGGCATGCGCAGAACCAGGCACCCGTCGCGACGCTCGCACGCCGTCGCGGTCTCCCTGGCGCTCGCGCTGACCTCCGTCGGACCGATAGCGCCGCTGGCCTTCGCCGCCGACTCCCCGGCCACCCCCACCGCCTCCGCCGACCAGGCCCCCACGGTCCCCAAGGACCTCGCCGACCGGATCGCCGCCGGAGACGCCAAGTTCGCCGGCGAGAAGCCCCAACTGGCCTCCGACAAGGCCATCGCCGATGCCAAGCGCACCGGAAAGCCCGTCCCGGTACCGGAGTTGACGGACGAGTACAGCGAGACCGTCGCCACCCCGGCCGGCCACCTCGCCCGCACCCAGCACGCCGAACCCCAGCGGGTGAAGCAGAACAACGGCTGGGCGAACCTGGACGGCACCCTCGTCCCCGACGAGCGCGGCGGCTACCGGCCCAGGACCGCCGTCGCCGGCGTCCACCTCTCCGGCGGCGGTGACGGCCCGCTCGGCACCCTCACCAGCCAGGACGGCGAGTCCCTCACCATCGACTCCCCCTTCCCGCTGACCAGGCCCAGCCTCGACCCCAACGGCGACGCCCTGGTCTACCCCGAGGTCGCCCCCGGCATCGACCTGCGGGTCACCGCCTCCAAGCTCGGCGGCCTCTCCACCGTCCTGGTCGTCAAGACGGCCGAAGCGGCGAAGAACCCGGCCCTGAAGAAGGTCCGCTTCCCGACCGTGGCCAAGGGCGTCACCGTCAAGGCCGATGACGCCGGCAACCTCACCGCCACCACCAAGGACGGCAAGGTCCGCTGGCACGCCTCCACCCCGCAGATGTGGGACAGCGGCACCGGCGGCGCCACCACGGCCAACGCCCCCAAGGGCAAGGCCGCAGCCGCCCAGCGCGACGGGCAGGACCAGGGCGACGACAGCCGGGAGCAGAAGAGCACCGCCGACGGCCCCGGCGCCGGCGCCAAGGTCGCCGCCATGCAGACCTCCGCCTCCGGCGACGCCGTCGAGCTGACCACCGACGACACCGTCCTCGGCAAGGGCCAAGGCCCCTGGTTCATCGACCCGGGCTGGGTCTACGACCGCCGCGAGGCCACCACCTGGACCTGGACCCAGTCCGCCTACCCCGGCACCAACAACCTGGGCCGCACGGTCGCCAACTCCGGCGACCAGTACGCCCAGCCGGGCGTCGGCTACCAGGGCTTCCGGACCTCCAAGGGCGTCGAGCGCTCCTACTTCCAGTTCGACACCCGCTGGTACAACGACATCGTCATCAACAAGGCGACGATGTCCTTCTTCGAGGCCAAGTCCTCGGACTTCTCCTGCACCAACAAGTACACCGTCGACCTGAACCTCACCGGTGCGATCGACAACAACACCACCTGGAACAACTCCCCCGGTGTGGTGACCGGAGTCGGCTCGGCGGACGTCGGCGGCGCGGGGCAGAACGGCTGCAGCGGCAACACCCAGTTCGACTACGACGTCACCGGCGTCTACCGCCAGTACGCCCCCAGCCACGACAACCTCACCTTCGGCCTCTTCGCCCGCAACGAGTCCAACGCGACGGCGTTCAAGCGCCTGACGTACAACCCGGCCGTCGTGGTCGAGTACGACCGGGTGCCCAACACCCCGACCAACCCGTACGCCTGGCCCGTCCCTTCGACGGCCGTGCCGTGGGCCGAGAACCAGGGCTGTGACGGCAAGTCGATCGGCTGGCTCAACTCCGACTCCGGCTTCAACGGCTCCGTCACCCTCAACGCGACGGTCAGCAGCAACGCGCAGAGCTCGCTGTTCGCCTGGACCCACATCTGGGACTACGCCGACCTGAGCGCCGACGTCGACTCCGGCTACACCGGCGAGGTGGTCAGCGGCGGGAACGCGGCCTTCCAGGTCAAGCCCGGCGTCATCAAGGACGGCCACGTCTACGGCTGGGGCACCATGGCCACCGACAAGCTGGTCCAGATGTCCGCCTCGACCCCGATGTGCCGCTTCGGCGTCGACCTGACCCCGCCGACCATCTCCGTTCCGGACGCGTACACCGTCCTGCCGGCCGCCGACCTGGCGGACAAGTTCCCGCCGTCCGGCAACGGCCAGGTCACCAAGAAGCACGTCGGCGAGCAGGGCATCGTCCCCTTCACCGCCACCGACCCCGCCCCGGGCGGCAACGCCTCCGGCGTGATCTGTGCCCGCTGGGGCTGGGACGCGCAGCTCGCCAACGTCGGCTGGTCGTGCGGAGGTTCGATGCCGCAGGGCGGGATCCCGGTCACCCCCGGCCGCTGGGGCACCAACATCCTGTACATGCAGGTGATGGACAACGCCCGTAACGTCTCCCCGGTCGCCCAGTACTCCTTCTACGTGCCGTGGAACCCGGACGGCCCGCCCCCGGTCTTCGGTGACGTCACCGGCGACGGCGCGCCCGACATCCTCGCGCCCGACCAGGCCGGCTACCTGCGCGCGTTCAACCCCCCGGGCAACCCGAACGCCAAGAGCCCGGCCGTCTCCGCCGTCTCCATCCCGGCCGAGGCCCCCGGCGGCAAGGGCTGGAACGGCATCCAGCTCACCCACCGCGGCACCCTCACCGGCGGCAACAACATCGACGACGTCATCGCCCACGCACCCGGCGACCCCGAGCTCAAGGTCTACCCGAACCCGGGCAACACCGGCGTCTACGGCCGGATCGACAAGCCGGTCCCGCTCGCCAAGCCCAAGTGCGCCAAGACCTCGACCGAGGACTGCTCCTGGCTGACCGCCGCCGGCTACAACGCCAACGACTGGTCCACCACCCTGCGCATCGCCGCCCTCGGCGACCCCGTCAACACCGACCTCGACCCCAGGCTCGGCTTCAAGAACAAGACCGGCCTGCTCACCGTCGAGAGCACCAACAACGGCGCCGACGCGGCCCTCTGGTACTACCCGGCGACCAACGCCAACACCCTCGGCAAGCCCGTCCGGCTCGCCGCCTCCGGTTGGAAGGACAAGGAGCTCATCTCCTCCGGCGACTGGGCCAAGCAGGGCCACCCCGGCCTGTTCACCCGCAACCTCGCCGCCTCCGCCGACGCCGCCAAGGACGACCTCAACGGCCTCACCTTCACCACCGGCACCGTCCTCGCGACCGACAACCAGGGCCAGCCGGTCAACGACCCGTCCGGCACGCCGCTCATGGTCCCGACCCTGACCGGCATCGCCACCTCCACCAAGATCGGCGGGGTGCCCAGCGACACCTGGACCACCCTCGGCTCCGACGGCGACCTCACCGGCAACGGCAACGCCGCCCTGTGGGGCGTCAAGGCCGACGGCTCGATCGACATCTGGTGGGGCAAGGTCACCACCCCCGGCACCCCGACCGCCGGCTACACCTGGCAGGTCGGCCCCAACACCATCGCCAACACCGCGGTCAACCCTCAGTGGTGGGCCCTCGACGGCCGCACCTCCGGTGACAGCGGGGACGCCAACAAGCTCTACAAGAACGGCGACGACCCCAAGAACACCTACCCGACCGGGGCGCCGCTCACCGCGGACCACAACCGCAGCGCCAACAAGGCCACCGCCTTCGACGGAGCGTCGGTCTACCGCACCACCGCACCCGTCAACGGCGGGCTCGACACCACCCGCAGCTACAGCGTCTCGGCCTGGGTGAAGGTCAACAACCTCGACAACTACCAGACCGCCGTCTCCCTCACCGGCGACGTGGCCAGCCCGTTCTACCTGCAGTACTCGAAGGCCTTCCACAACTGGGCCTTCGTGCTGCCGAGCAGCGACAGCACCAGCCCCACGGCCTGGTACTCCGCCTACGACCGCAGCGGGCGCACCAACGCCACGATCGGCCAGTGGACCCACCTGACCGGTACCTTCAACGCCGACACCGCGACGGTCACGTTGTACGTCAACGGCGCGGCCGTCGGCTCCGACAAGATGCCCAGCGGCTGGAAGCCCGCGCCCGGCAGCCTGAACGTCGGCGGCGTCACCTACAACACGGCCGCTCCCGGCGACCTGCTCAACGGCGCGGTCAGCGACGTCCGGGCCTACCCGTACGCCCTGACCGACCAGCAGGCCAACACGCTCGCCACCACCGACGCGGCCATCCAGATCCGCAGCGCGGTCAACAGCGGCAAGTGCCTGGACAACTGGGGCGGCTCGGCCGGCGCCCAGCTCCGGATCTACGACTGCTGGAACGGCGAGGGCCAGCACTTCGTGATGACCAAGGACAAGCAGATCAAGATCCCGATGTCCGGCCGCTGCCTCGGCACCGCGGACGCCGCCGCCGCCAACGGCACCGCGGTCGTCGCGCAGGACTGCGGCAGCAACCCGGGCGCCCAGACCTGGATCCGCCGCTACGACAACTCGCTCTACAACCCGGCCTCCGGCCGTTGCCTGGACCTCCCCGGCTGGGTCACCACCAACGGCAGCGGCCTGGACGTCTGGGACTGCGCCGACCAGGCCAACCACCACTGGATCTTCGAGGCCCAGCAGACGGTGTAATACCTGCAACACCCTGTCGCACCAACGCTGTCCCCCGTCGGGAGCCCTCCCGGCGGGGGACAGCGTCGTTCAGTCGGCCCGGGTCGGACCGGGACGTGGCCCGATTCGGCACTGCACACCCGGTGTGATCAACCTGCTTCTCCGAGTAAGGTCCACCCACGGCCGGGGCACCGGTCGGTGACGAACCCCCCGCCCCCCGAAGGAGTGCGACCGTGCCCGAGCAGGACCGGCAGGCAGGCCAGTTCGAGTACCTGCGGCCGCGGATGAGGGCGCTCGCGTACCCGTTGCTGGGCTCGCACGCGGAATCGGAGGTCGCGGTGCGGGAGGTCTGGGTCAGGCTCGGCCGGATCAATCCGGAGGAGGTCGCGGACGTCGCCGCCTGGCTGACCACGGTGACCGGGCGGGTCTGCCTGGACCTGCTGGGTTCGCGGGGTGCCCGGACGGTGCGGCTGCCGGACGTGGTGGCGGGGCCGGTGCAACCGGTCCCGCCGGGCGGGGCGGTCGGGCCCGCGCTGCTGGTCGCGCTGGACGCGCTTGCCCCCGCCGAGCGGGTCGCCTTCGTGCTGCACGAGGTGTTCCGGCTGCCCGTCGACCTGATCGCGACCGTCCTCGAGCGGACCACCGCGGACACCCGCGAGCTCGCCGACCGGGCCCGCCGCCGGGTGCAGGAGGCCCGCCCGGCGGACGCCGCGGGCAGCCCGGCCGGCCGCCGGAGCCGGTGGACGCCTTCGCTACGGTGGCCCGCGACGGGGACGGGGCGGCGCTGACGGGATTCCGAGGGCGGAGCCCGACAGGCCCAGCCCGCGGTGTCCAGGCGGTGGCGCCTGGTCCGAAGGGCCCCGACCCTACGACGCCCGCCGCCCCACCGCGAGCACGATTCCGGCGCAGCTGCTGCCCAGCAGGGCGCCGGCCAGCACGTCGCCGGGGTAGTGGACGCCGGTGTGCACCCGGGAGTAGCCGACGGCGACGGCGAACAGTCCGAGCGGGGTCGCGGTGGCGGGCAGCAGGGTTCCGACGGCGGTGGCCAGGGCGAAGGCGGAGGCGGTGTGCCCGGAGGGGAAGGAGGCGCTGGCCGGCATGGGGACGTACCGGCCCAGCACCGCCCGCACGGCCTCGCGGTCCGGGCGGGGGCGGCGCACCAGCTGCTTGCCGAGGACGTTGGCGGTGAAGGAGGCGAGGGCGACGGCGGCCGCGCCGGTCAGCCCGGCGCGCCGGCCGCGGCCGGGGCGGAGGGCCAGGGCGGCGGCGACGGACAGGTTGAGCTTGGAGTGGTCGGCGGCCCGGGAGAGGGTGCGCAGGGCGGAGTCGAGGGCGGGGGTGTCGGTGGCGGCGACGGCGGCGTAGAGCGCCTCGTCGAGGGCGGTGAGGTCGCGCAGGACGGAGCCGGTCACGGGCGGCCGCCCGTACGGGGCCCCGCCGCCCGGCCGGAGGCGTCCCGACCGGAGCCGACTCGGCCGGAGGCGTCCCGGGACAGGGCCAACCGGGTGAGTTCACGCCAGTCCGGCCGGCGGGCGTGGGCCTGCTGGGCGGGGTCCGCGCCGGGGCGTCCGCGCGGGACGCGGACCCGCAGGGCGCGGTGCAGCAGGGTGCAGACGACCGGGGTCGGCAGGGTCAGCGCCTCGCCGTCGACGGCGACGGGGATCTCCGGGGCGTCGGCGTGCACGGTGACCTGCCGCGCCGAGAGCAGGGTCAGCGCGGCGGCCCGCTCGCCGCGCAGGGCGAGTTCGGCGGCCTGGGCGGCACCGTCGACCCGGATGCCGATGACGCCCAGCAGGCCCTTGTCCAGGCGGGGGCGGCGGCCGAGGTCGACGGGGTCGGGGGCGGCGTACGGGTTGTTGCTGACGAGCAGGGCCTGCGGGGCGTCGATGCGGTGCCCGTCGGCGCGGGCGGTGAGGTCGGGGCCCTCGTCGCCGAGCAGCAGGTCGGGCAGGGCGTCGAGTGCGGTGGCGGTCTTGGCCTCGCGGTACTGGGGGCTCTGCACGATCTGCGCGTAGGCGCCGAAGGAGACGGTGTTGACGAAGGTGCGGTCGCCGACCCGGCCCAGGTCGACGGTGAGTTCGACGCCGTCGCGGAGCGCGTCGAGGCAGGTCGCGGGGTCGGTGCGGTCGAGGCCGAGGTCCATCGCGAAGTGGTTGCGGGTACCGGCCGAGACGACCAGGAACGGCAGGCCGTGTTCGGCGGCGACGGCCGCGACCAGGGCCTGAGTGCCGTCGCCGCCGGCCACGCCGAGCAGGTCGGCGCCGTCGGCGATCGCCCGGCGGGCGAGTTCGGCGACGTCCTGCTCGACGGCGGGGTCGAGCAGCACCACCCGGGCGCCCAGTTCCTCGGCGCGCCGGACCAGGTCGAAGCGCTCGACCTTCCCGCCGCCGGACTTCGGGTTCATGATCAGCACGGGCCGCCGCGGCGGTGGGCTCTCCCGGACCGGCATCGGGCGCGGCGGCCGGGCGGCGCGCAGCGCGGCGCGGCCGCAGGCGAGGGCTGCGAGCCAGAGGGCCACGGCGATCAGCCCGAGCACCAGCACCTCGGCGTGGAGGGCGAGCAGGACGACGGCGACCGGCGCGCCGACGGCCAGCAGTGCCCCGAAGAGCCGTGGCAGGGCCCGGCGGGTGAGCGCCCACCAGACGCCGACGGCCGCCACCGCCAGCCCGAGGAACTCGGCGAACAGCACCAGCAGCCCGTGCGGGCCGGTGAGGGCGAGCGCGACCACGGCGGCCGCCGCGCACAGCAGGGCGAGCCGCGCGAGTCGGCGCGGCCGGCGCCGGTCCACCACGTCCTCCATCGACCCGCCTCGTCCGTTCGGCCCGTTCGGTCCGGTCACCGTAACCGGAGGGGGCGCCCGGGGCACGTCGAGCTCAACCGATCGCCTTGACGCGGCGGCGGTGACCGCCCCGGACGCCGCACCCCGTTGGCCCGAATCAGTTCGTACGTAGCGACTGATCAGCCCACTGATGTACCTTAAAGCCCGAATAATCCGCCGCGGGGGGCAGCCAGGGATGCGATCACTGTGACCGAAAGCAGTTCCGACCAGCCGAACTCGGCTCCGCTCGACTTCCACGACCGCCTCGGCCACGCCATCAAGCGGGCCGAGCAGGCGCTGATCGGCGAGAAGACCCGCGCGCTGCGCACCGTCGACCTGACGGTTCCGCAGTACGTCACCCTGTTGGCGCTCCAGCAGTCGTCCGGGATGTCCGGAGCGCAGCTGGCCCGGGAGTGCATGGTCACGCCGCAGACCATGACGACGATCCTGACCAACCTGGAGAACAAGGGCCTCATCACCCGTGAGACGTCGAGCGTGCACCAGAAGGTACTGGTGGCCAAGCTCACCCGCTCCGGCCGCACACTGGTGAAGAGGGCCGACACGCTGGCCTGCGGGGTGGAGAAGCGGCTCACCGACGCCTTCGACGACACCGAGCAGGCCCAGCTGCGCGAGCTGCTGGAACGCTCGGCGGCGGCGCTGCGCAAGACCGACTGAGCCGCATACAGCACCACAGCACCGGGCGGAAGGCCGCCCCCTGGACGCCCGATCACCAGCCGGGGCGTCGAGGGGGCGGCCTTTCCCGTTCCCGGGCACGACGCCCGACCCGCGCGCATCCGGGCCCTCCTGCGATCTCATGCTTCGAACACGGAAGAGACTTCACTTATTGATTAGTATCGCGATACTAGACAAGCCATTGACCCGAATCAGGCCTCTGATACTATATCGATCATGCAGACAGCGCACGAGCGCGCGTCGCCCATCGGCATCCTCGGCACCGGGTCGCAGCTGCCCGCGAACGCCGTCGACAACACCCTGGCCGGCTCCCGAGCCGGCGTGACCGCCGAGTGGATCCAGCGCAAGACCGGCATCAGCGCGCGGCGCTGCGCCGCCGAGGGCGAGGCCACCTCCGACCTCGCCGCCCGGGCCGTCCGCGGCGCCCTCGCCGCCGACCGACCGTCCCGCGCAGAGCCCCCGACCGACCACCCGAGGAACCCCGATGTCCAACACCCCCGCCGCCCTCACCCCCGGCACCGTCCTGGTGCTGGTCGACCTCCAGCAGTGGATCGTCGACCGCCCGGCCGCCCCGCTCAGCGGCCCGGACGTGGTCCGCTCCGCCGCCCGGCTCAAGACCGCCTTCGAGGCGGCCGGCCTGCCCGTCGTCCTGGTCCGCTACGCCCGCATGGACGGCAGCGACGGCGGCCCCGACTCCCCCTTCAACCGCTTCGCCCCCGAGGTCGCCGCCCGGCCCGGCAACGAGGTCGTCACCAAGTACGGCATCGACGCCTTCGCCGGCACCGACCTCGCCGAGCGCCTCAACCGGCTCGGCGCCACCAGCCTGGTCGTGGCCGGCATCGCCACCGAGTACGGCGTCGGCGAGACCGTCCGCACCGCCGTCACCCTCGGCTACCCCACCACCGTCGTCGAGGACGCCGTCGCCGCCCTCTCCGCCCCGGGCCACAGGGCCGCCGTCGACGTCTTCCACCGGCTCGGCGTCACCCTCACCCACACCGACCGCCTGCTCACCCCGGCCGCCTGACCGCCCGCCCCCACACAGCCACCGAGCCCCCGCCCGACCCCGGGCGGGGGCTCCGCGCCCCGCCACGCTCAGGCGGCGGCGGGGGCCGGTGCGGAGGCCGGTGCGCCGGAGGGCTGACGCGTCTCCCGCAGGGTCAGCAGGCCGGTGACGACCATGCCCACCGCCGTCAGGCCGTGGACGCCGAACGCGGCGCCGGCGGAGCCGTGGTGGGCGAGCACGGTGGCCATGTCGCCGAACGGGATCACGGACCCGGCCAGCAGGACCCAGGCCAGGGCGCGGCGCTGACCGGTCAGCAGCAGGACGCTCAGGATCAGGCCGTTCCCGACGTCGCGGATGCCCTTGAGGACCAGGAAGCCGCCGCCGTCGCCGGAGGGCCAGCTCGGCAGGCCGAAGGTCGGCGCGATGGTCTCGGGGGCCAGCACGAAGGTCAGCCCGAACCAGAAGATGAAGAGGATGCCCGCGGTCGTCAGGGCGGTGTTCACGGTCTTGCGGGACATCGGTGTCTCCTTGCGGGAGTCGAGTTGCGGGAGTCGAGTCGCGGGAGTCGAGTCGCGGGAGTCGAGTCGCGGGAGCCGGGCCGGCGGGCTCAGACGAGGGCGGCGACCAGCAGGGCGAAGGCGGCGATGATGACGGCGACGCGGCCGTAGTGGTAGCGGTCCCAGCGCGCGGTCTGCTCCTTCCAGTCCGCGGGGCGGTTCTCGGGGGTCCAGGTCTTGCTCCGGTTGTTGATCGGGACGAGCAGCAGGATCGACATCAGCACGCTGACGATCAGCAGTGCGCCTGCGGTGACGACGAGGCCCGCGCCGTGGTGGTGCCATCCGGCGACGGCCCAGATCGCGGCGAGGACCAGCGAGCCGATGTACCAGACCGGCATCACCGCGCCGAGCATCCGCCCCCCGTGGGCGCGGGCGAGCTGGCCGGCGTCCTCGGGGAGTGCGCCGAAGATCCGGTTCATGACGAAGGCGACGGAGAACTCCACCCCCACCATCACGCCGACGACCACGGTGGTGAAGACCTGGAGTGCGTTGAGCATGATGACCCCTCCTGGGATCTAGCGTTGCTAGCTGTTGAGGCAACGCTAGACCTACTGTCGCTCGATTGTCTAGCGCTGCTAGGATCGAATCATGTCCGTACAAGAACGCAAGCAACGCGAACGGGCGGAGCGCGAACGCCTCATCGTGGCGACCGCCCGCGAACTCGCCGAGCAACAGGGCTGGGACGCCGTCACCACCCGCCGCCTCGCCGAACGCATCGAGTACAGCCAGCCCGTCCTCTACAGCCACTTCCGCGGCAAACGGGAGATCATCGGCGCCGTCGCCCTCCAAGGCGCCACCGAGATGGCCGCCGCCGTACGGGCCGCGACCCGCACCACGGACGACCCCCGCACCCGGGTCACCGCCCTCGCCCACAGCTACCTCGACTTCGCCGCTCGCAATCCCGCGGTCTACGACGCCCTCTTCCAACTCGACGGCGGCCTCGCCTTCGCCCAGGAGGAGACCCCCGAACCGCTGAAGGACGCCTTCGCCGCCCTCCTGGAGACCCTCGGCGAAGCGGCCGGCGACGGCGTGGACCCGGGACTCTTCACCGAGGTCTTCTGGGCCGCCCTGCACGGACAGGCCACCCTGACCAGGGCCCGCCGCCTCCCCCCGCAGGACACCGAACGCAGGGTGCAGCTCCTGGTGGACCGGCTCGTCGCCCTCTGAACCACGGGCGGTCGCCGCCTTCCGGGCAGCGACCGCCCGTGGTTCAGAGATGGGGGGAGGAGGCCGGGGCGGACGGCCTGGGGAGACCGGGGATTGCCCGAACAAGCGGCTGATCATGAGGCATGGTGAGGACCACGCGGTCTGCCGAAGCGGACACGCCGATTCGGGAGGGGGCGGTTGCGGTGCTGGATCTGCAGGAGATGCGGACCCTGTTGACGCTCGGGGAGGAGCTGCATTTCGGGCAGGCCGCCAGGAGGCTGCGGGTCTCGCAGTCCCGGGTCAGCCAGACGCTGCGGGACGTGGAGCGGCGCATCGGCGGCCGGCTGTTCGAGCGGACCAGCCGTCAGGTCCGGCTCACCGGACTGGGGGAGGGCCTGATCGACCGGCTCAAGCCGCTCTACCAGGAGATGGCCGCCGTCTACAGCGAGACGGTGGCGCAGGCCCGCGGCGTCGACGGTCAGCTCCGGCTGGGCTTCACCGGCGCGGCCGGCGGGGCCTACGCGTCGGGCCTGGTCCGGGCCGGGCGGGCGTACGCGCCGGAATGCGACATCACCCTGCACGAGGTGGCCTGCAGCGACCTGCTCGGCCCGCTGCGCCGCAGCGAGGTGGACGTCCTGGTGGTCCGGCTGCCGATCGAGGAGCCGGACATCACGGTGGGGCCGGTGATCGGCCTGGAGTCGCGGCTGCTGGCGGTCGCCCTGGACCACCCGCTCGCCGAACGGCAGTCGATCTCGATCGAGGAGATCGCGCACGAGACGGTGTTCGCCCTGGCCAACACCGCGCCCGACTACTGGCGGGACTTCCACGTGCCGCTGGCGACACCCGGCGGGCACACCCTGCAACGGGGCCAGGAAGTGCAGACCTGCCAGGAGATCCTCTCCCTGGTCGCCGCCGGGAAGGGCGTGGCACCGCTGGCCGAGTCGGTGGCCCGCTACTACGCCCAGCCGGACGTGGCGTTCGTCCGGATCCACGACCTGCCCCCGGCACCGGTGACGCTGATCTGGCGCACCGCCGAGGAGAACGCGCGGATCCGGGCCCTGGCGGAGTGCGCGGCCCGCACGGCGGACACCGCCGTCCCCGGTCCGGCCCGACGGCGGCTCCCGGCCCCCGCGCGGGTCTGACCGGGCCGCGTCATGCCCCGGCGGGCCAGCGGGGCGGGCGCCCCAGCATCGCCAGGATCCGGTCGAGCCGGTCGGTGCTGCCGGTGCTGAGACCGGGGCGGAAGGAGGCGCCGGGCCGGCGCCGGTTGCTCCCGTCCGGCACCTCCTCGACGAACGGCAGCACCGCGTCGAGGAGTTCGGTCTCGAACCCGGCGGGCACCCCGATCGCGGCGGCCACGTCCCAGCCGTGCACCACGTAGTCGACGAAGTGGAAGCCGATCGCCGTCCGGGCCGGGAACATCTGGCCGCCGCGCACCTCGGGCAGCCAGAACTCGCCGGCCAGCACGCCTTCACCGGCGAACGCCTCGCTCACCCGGGCCGATGAGGCTCGGAAGGCGCCGGCCCAGTCGTCACCGAACTCGCGGTCCGCCCAGTCCGCGCGCCCGGTCCGCACGCCCTCGGCGGCGGCGGCGAAGCCGTGGTTCTGGCCGATCATGTGGGCCAGCAGCTTGTGCAGCGTCCACTCCGAGCAGGGGGTCGGCCGACCGAGGTCCTCGGCCGTGACCCGGTCGATGATCTCCTCGGTGACCTGGAGCGCCCGCCGGTCCCACGGCCGGATGTCGGGTGCGGTGTCGTTGTCGGGCGTGCTGTCGGGCATGGCGTTGATGGGAATCACCTTTCCTTGTCCTGCGAACCCCGCGAACCCTGCGAACCCTGCGAACCCTGCGAACCCTGCGAACCCTGCGGACCCTGCGAACCCTGCGGACCCTGAGTACCCCGCAGACCCGTCGACTTCCCGGTCGACGGGACCGGCTGCCCCGGCAACGACTGGCTCTGACCGCGGAATTCGGCGATCACCGTGCCGTCGGCCCGGCGCACCGTGACGTCGTAGATCCCGCCGCGGCCGAACCGGGAGCGCTCCACCGCCTCGGCGGCGAGCTCGTCCCCCACCGAGGCCGGGCGCAGGAAGGTCACCTGGGCCGACTGGGCCACCGTGGCGACACCGTGGGTGTTGCAGGCGTAGGCGAAGGCGGCGTCGGCGAGCAGGAACAGGTACCCGCCGTGCGCGGTGCCGTGTCCGTTCACCATGGTGTCGGCGAGCTTCAGGTGCGCGGTGGCGCGGCCGGGGCCGACCTGGTCGATGGTGATGCCGAGCGCTTGGCAGGTCCGGTCATCGGCGTACATGGCCTCGGCGCGGCGCCGGGCGGCGGCGGCCGCCGCCTCCGCATCACTGGTCATGGCTGGGCTCCTGGGATCTGTCGGGCTGTCGGGCTGTCGGGTCCTGGCCGGGCGGCGGGCTCCGACACCTGCCGGTGTCAACTCCTGCCACCCCAGAACGGTGTGACGTTATATCAGTTACTTCCGACCGATCACTCCCGGTCGGCCGGCCGCGGGCCCCACGCCGGCCGTGGTCGACAGCAGCGGCCCGCCGGAGCTCACGACCAGCCGGTGTCACCGTCGTTCACGCCGTCGCCGACGCGCTCCTCCCGGGCGCCGCCCTGGAAGACGTCGAGGCAGCGGATGCGCTCCGCCGGGGACCGGTCACTCATGCTCGCTCCTTCACGCGTGGTTCCGACTCGGGCGGATCGGGCCTCCGCGAACGATGTTCGGGGGCGGTGAACACGAGTGCCGGCCTGGTGAGGGTGTCGATCACGTCGCCGCCGGAGACCGCCGGATGGGAATGCGTCGCCCGGAGCCGACGGGCTGCGCCCCGGCGCTCCCCGTGTCACGGCCCGGCGCGGTCCGCCTTGCCGGGCATGATCCTGCGCCGTCGGCGCGCGGTGATCAAGCACGATTCCCGAATCGATCGATCTGCGGGCCAGATCATTGCCGGTCAGCGACTTTCCACCGACCCGGCCGAGGTGGGCGACAGCACGGATCGGCCGGCCGGGCCGACCCTGCGGTTCCGCTCGCAGGGTCGGCCCGCCCGGCCGGCCGTCGGGGTCGGGGTCGGTGCCCGGCCTACCAGGCGGCTCCCGCGTACGGGCGGGCCCACAGCGACACCTGGAGGGTGACGGCCTTGAACCAGGCCTGGTGCATCGACTCGACCTCCTCCTCGCCGTGTCCCTTGGCCGCGAGGAAGGGCCGCATGGTCGCGGTGATCGGATAGATGAACGCGATCAGGTACCGCAGCGGCACGTGCGGGACGGACCGCGCGCCGTCGGTGACGTTCTTCTTCGCCGTGGTGTGGCGCAGCGCGATCTCCTCCTGCTGGGCGAGCCAGCGCGTGTCGTACGGGCGGGTGCAGGTGTCGGCGATCCACTGCCCGAAGCGGAGCCGTACGGCGGCCAGGTACTCGGCGGCGGGCGCGCCCTCGGGAGTGGAGAAGTAGGCGAGCAGGTGCGGGTGGGAGCCGACGAATCCGTACCAGACGTCCAGGATCTCTTCGGTCTGGTCCGCCAGGACCTCCCCCGCGAGCTTGAGTGCGGCGATGTCCGCGTCGGAGAACAGGGTGGCCGCGGCGAGGCCCTCCAAGTCCTCGGCGGTGACCGGCGAGGCGGGAAGTGCGGGGTCGTCGTAGTGGTAGCCGGGAATGGGCGTGCGCGTCATGGCCGTCCTCGAATCCTTGAGCCGGTGGACTCCGCATCAGGACTCCACCAGGAGTCGAAATTAGGAGTCCTAACTATCGCGACGCTACCGACTCCCCCAGGTGTCGCGCAAGCGTCTTCCGACCTCCGGCAGCCGGATCTTGACGAAGAGTCAGCGCGGAGCCGGCTGGTGTTCCGGGCAGTCGACGCGCAGATCGGCCGCGCCGAGCGGGGCCTCCAGCAGCCCGCACCACTCCCCCACCCGGCCGTCCGGATGCTCCTGGCCCAGGAAGCGGCAGGTCAGGCAGGTGCGGGCGACGGTGATGCGCCCCGTGCGGTTCAGCGAGGCGACGGTCTCCAGCAGGACCCGCAGCGCGATGGCCCGGTCCTGCGGCGAGCAGGCGGACAGGCCCGCGGTGACCGGATCCCGCCAGCCGTGCAGCCGTTCGGCGGCCTCCCGGCCCGGTCCGGTCGGCACCCAGGACGACCGCCGGGTGTCGGTGACGTCCGGTACGGCCTCCAGCAGTCCCTTGCGGACCAGGGCGGAGGCGGCGTCGCTGACGGTCGGCGCGGAGACCTCCAGCCACCGCGCGAAGCTCCCGGTGCTCTGCGGCCCCGCAGTCGGGGTGGTGACCCGCAACAGCAACTGCGCCTGGGTGACGGAGAGTCCCTCCCGCTTGGCCGCGTCCCGCAGCATCGCCCGGCCGACGTCGCCGAGCCGCTCGACCGCGTCGATCAACCGGGCGTCAAGGGCGTCGAACCCACGCCCCGCAGTGCCGTCCTCGACTCCCACCAGAATCTCCTCCCGCCCCGGCGCACCGACGGACCGGGCCCGGCGGCCACCCAGTCTATGCAGTGCCGCCCGGCGGGCCCGGCCGGCGCATTCACGCCCGGCGGGCCCAGGCCTTCGTCCACGCCTCCGGGCGCGAGCACGACACCGCCGTCGTCCTGTTCGAGCGGTCGACGCAGGGATTCCGGCGCACCGGCCGCAGGGCGGGGCTGTCCGCTCTCACCCGGGAACCCGGTTCAGCTCCTCCCGCACCCGGCGGCGGACCTCGGCCACGGCCGGGGACGTGGTGAAGGCGTCCGCCACCTTGACCAGCCAGGCGACCTCCTCGTCGACGCCGCCCTGCCCCTCCGACCGGACGTACCCGGTCGACGGTCCGGCCGGGTAGCGGTGCCCCGCCTCGGCCGCCTCCAGGGCGGCGGCGACGCCCGCCGCCTCCACGGTCGCGGCCGCCTCACGGCGCCGGCGGAAGCGCGCGCCACCCGTGCTCCGGTCGAACTCCTCGACCCACGACGGCACCTGCGGGTGCACGTACGGGCGGAGCGCGAGCTGGCCGTCGCGGATCTCGATGATGCGGCGGTAGAGCGCGAACTGCGCCCCGTGCGGCGTCCGCCGCCCCACCCGCGCGGTGTCCGGCAGCAGCTCCACCCCCGGTACCGTCGCCCGCAGCGCCGACCACAGCGGTGCCAGTCGGCGGTACGCGTACCGGGCGCGCAGCGGTCGCGACCACCTCGCCAGCCGACCGCCCCAGGCGGGCGCGGTCGCTCCGGCCAGCATCAGGACGACGCAGACGAGTGCCGGCACGGCGGACACCGCGGTCTCGGCGCCGATCTCACCGCTGGTGGTCAGCAGGTCGACCACGTCGTTGACGTTGCCGGCGATCCAGAACAGCCCGATCACGGTGCCGGACGCCATCAGCCGCAGTCCGGAGCGCAGGGCGCCCGGCGGCATGCGGCGGGCGGAGCGGCCGATCAGCAGTCCGAACACGGACAGCCGCCAGACCAGGTGGACCGTGAGCAGCCCGATGTAGGCGACCAGGACGTACCGCCGTCGGCCGTGCGCGACGACGAGGGTGCCCACCTGGGTGGCGCCGGAGGCGGCGTACGCGACGGCACTCAGCACGAAGGCCCCGGCCGTGATGGCCACCTGCCGTCGAAGCCCGGCCCGGACCCCGCCCCGGACCCCGTCCGGCGGCTGGATCGAGTGTGCCACCATGGCCAGGAAGCCCACGGCGACGAGTTCCAACTCGTCGCCGACGAGCCTGAGGTAGCCGAATCCGAGCCAGGACCAGGGCCCGGACGCGAGGCCGCCCACCGCGGTGAACGTCGCCGGAGGCGTGAGCGCCAGCCCCAGCCCCAGACACAAGCCGGCGGCATAGACGTAACGGAGCGCCGGATCCGACCGCCGCCCGCGGTCGGACAGCGCCTTGGCCGCCGTTCCGACGAGGGTGATCAGGCAGGCGAGGTAGTCGGCCGCATCGGCCAGTCGGTCACCCATGACCGGCCGCACGGCCCTTCGGTGCGGGCCCGAACACGGAGCCCAGCCTGGTCACCCGACCGTCGGGGTCGCCGTCCTCCGACGGGGTCCGGACCCGGTGCCGCGCGCGCTGCAGGACGAGGGAGGCGATGAGTTCGGCCTCCCGCTCCTGACGGTCGGAGTAGGCCGAGCGGCCGAGCACACGCCGGATCAGCTCACCCGACAGATGGGGCATCAGCGCCTCGGACGCGGCGGATCCGAGCGCGGTCGTACCGGTGTGGCCGCAGAGCAGATGACCGACCTCGTGCAGCAGGATGTGCTGCTGGTGCAGCACGCTGGTGTCGGAGGGGTACCCGATGTAGTCGGCCCGGTCCGTGCTGGCCAGGATCCCGCACGGGCCCCTGCTCCGCCCCGGCAGCGGCACCAACTCCAGTGGCCTGCCCCGTATTCGCGCCAGTGTCACGGCGAGCGCGGGCATCTCGAAGGGCTCCGGAAGGGGCAGCGCCTCCGCGATCTCCCGACACATCCGCCACAGCTCCGCGTCCCCGTGGTCCTCCTGCCTCACGCCTTCCCCCAGCCCCTCGACGCCGTGCCGACAGAGGAATGATCTCAGGCCGGGACGACAGGTCGCTCGGGTCAGCGACCCGGTACGGGGACGGGGAGTCGGCGGCGCGGATCGACCCGGTACCGCTGGACGGCGACACCGAGGTGCCCTTCCGGGTGGAGTGGGCCACCGGCGGGCACCTCGACCGCTGCTGTCCACCCTGCGAGGCCACACCGATGCCGTGCGCGGGCAGGTCGCTCGGATCACCACGGATCCGCTGAATCGACCGGCACGCCGGGAAATGCGAAGAACCCCCATCCGGAATCCGGATGGGGGTTCTTCTGAATGATTGTTCGGCGGCGTCCTACTCTCCCACAGGGTCCCCCCTGCAGTACCAT